>JAUXTZ010000346.1 GCA_030681095.1 Burkholderiales bacterium | reverse complement strand
CTTATCGGCAATGCTGGCGGGTTGGGTCGCGGCTTCCTTCAAGGCGGCGATCACGCGCGCTTTCTCGCGCTGCACCACCGTATCGGGAAATTCCGGCGCGGTGAGCACCGTGGCTAATATTTGCAAAGCCTGCTCGCGTTCACGCGCGGAGGACAACGTGCGCAAGCTGTAGCCGGCGCGGTCGGGCTCGAAGCTCGCGCCCATTTGCGCGCCGACGTCGGCCAGACGTTTGGCGATGACTTCCTCGCTCAACCCCCCCGCACCGAGCTGCATCAACGACGCGGTAAGGCTCGCGCGTCCGAGTCGCTTAGGGATATCGCGCCGGCTACCGGCATCGAACTGCACCGCAACATCGAGCATGGGCAGATCGTGGTTTTCCACGAACAGCACCCTCGCCCCGCTCTTCGCTTGCCAGCTTTGAATCTTCACACCGGCGTGGGCGGAGGTGAGGCCGAACATCAATAGGCAAGCCAACAGCGCGCCAAAAAGTTTTTTAAAATTATTCAACATACGTTGCACTCCATTGATTTAGCCCTGACGCCTTAACCCCCATGGTGCAAACCCTTGGGTGGCGCCACCGGCTGCTTGCCTTCCAGCGGTTGCGGATCGAGTACGGCAACGGTGAGTTGCTCATCCACCAGATATTGTTTGGCGGCTGCCTGCACTGCCGCTGCCGTGACCGCTTTGAGCTTTTCCAGACGGGTATTGATGTGGCGATGACCCAATCCCGCGGTTTCCATTTCACCGATTTGCATGCCTTGGTAGAACACCGAGTCGCGCTGATAAACCTTCGACGCAATAACTTGCGCCTTGACCCGATTTAATTCTTCATCGGTCACGCCGTCGCGTTTGATCTTATCCAACTCGGCGCGAATCGCCGCTTCCAATTCCACCACCGTTTTACCTTCGCTCGGCGTGGCGTCGATCATGAAGACGCCTGGCCCACGTTGCACGTTGTCGTAGCCGGCATCGGCATCTTGCGCAATGCGCGAGTCGCGCACCAGTGATTGCGGCAGGCGCGCGGCGGCATTGGCGGAGAGTACGCCGGCGAGCATTTCCAGCGCGTAGGGGTCGCTGTCTTTGGCCGCGTCGCGCAGCACCGGCGCTTTCCAGCCCATGAGCAGATACGGCAGTTTGGCTGGGGCTTTTACCGTGAGCCGACGCGTGCCATCTTGCTGCGGCTCGGCTTGTGGTTTGCGTAGCGGCAAGGACTGGGCTTTGAATGCGCCGAAATATTTTTGCGCTAGCTTAAATACCTGTGCGGCGCTCACATCGCCCGCCACCACCAGCACGGCGTTGTTGGGCGCATACCAGCGCTGATACCAGTTACGCGCATCTTGCGTAGTCATCTGCTCCAGATCATTCATCCAGCCGATAACCGGCCAGCGATAGGGATGGGCATTAAATGCGGCGGCCATGAATTGCTCGTACACCAAGCCATGCGGTTTGTCGTCGGTGCGCCAACGCCGTTCGTTGCGCACCACTTCGATTTCTTTGACGAACTCTGTATCCGACAGCACCAGGTTGCGCATGCGGTCGGCTTCCAGTTTCAGCGCGAGTTCAAGTTTGGATTTTTCCAAAGTTTGGAAATACGCGGTGTGATCGCGGTTGGTGAAGGCGTTTTCGCGCCCGCCCGCTGCGGCGATGCGCTTGGAGAATTCGCCCGAGGGCACGGATTTCGTACCCTTGAACATCATGTGTTCCAGCACATGCGCCACACCGGTGGTGCCGTTGCTCTCGTCCATGCTGCCGGCTCTATACCAGACTTGCGACACCACCACCGGCGCGCGATGGTCTTCTTTCACGATGACTTTCAGCCCGTTGGGCAGGATTTTCTCCTGCGCATCAACAGCGGCGAAGCTTGCCAGCGGCAGGCCCAAGCAGACCACACACAAAAACCTCAATAACTTATTAGCCATTTCATCGCCTCGGGATAGGATTACGGATAAAATTATACGTTCGAATCTGACCCAAACCCCCATGTTTAGTTTCTTCAAATCCCAACCCGAAGCGGAATCCCCCCCCGAAGCCGATGTTACCCAGGGGGTTTCCTGGGGCGAGCGCTTAAAACGCGGCCTGTCCATGACGCGCGATGTGCTCAATACCCCGGTGACCGAACTCTTCGCCGGCCACACGGCAATCGACGCTGAGCTGTACGACGAGTTGGAGACTATCCTGCTCACCGCCGACATGGGTGTGGATGCGACCCAGGCCTTGCTGGACACGCTGCGCGACCGCGTTAAGCGCGACAAGCTGACCGAGGCCGCGCAACTCAAGGACGCGCTGAAACAAGCGCTGATCGACCTGCTCGCGCCGCTGGAAAAGCCGCTCGACACCACGACCCACACCCCCTTCGTGATCATGATGGTGGGCGTCAATGGCGCCGGCAAGACCACGACCATCGGCAAATTGGCGCAGCATTTTCAAGCCCAGGGCAAAACGGTGCTGCTCGCGGCGGGCGACACCTTCCGCGCCGCGGCGCGTGAGCAGCTTCTGGCGTGGGGTGAGCGCAATAATGTCACCGTGATCAGCCAAGCGTCCGGCGATTCTGCGGCGGTGATTTTCGATGCGGTGAATGCGGCGCGTGCGCGTTCAATCGATATCGTGCTCGCCGACACCGCTGGCCGCTTGCCGACGCAATTGCACTTGATGGAAGAAATCAAAAAGGTAAAGCGCGTCATCAACAAAACCGATCCGAGCGCGCCGCACGAAGTCATGCTGGTGCTGGATGCCAACACCGGCCAGAATGCTGTGATGCAAGTCAAAGCCTTCGATGACGCACTCGGCCTCACCGGTCTGGTCGTGACTAAACTAGATGGCACCGCTAAAGGCGGCGTGATTGCCGCCATCGCCAAGGTACGCCCGGTGCCGGTACGATTCATTGGCGTGGGTGAAACCCAACACGACTTGCACGCCTTCGCCGTGCGCGAATTTGTCGATTCCCTGTTCGCCTCATGATCACTTTCAGCCAAGTTACCAAACGCTATCGCGGCGGCACCGAAGCGCTGAAGGAGCTTTCCTTCACGATCGAGACTGGCGAATTGGTGGTGTTGACCGGCCCCTCGGGTGCGGGCAAGACCACGCTGTTGAAACTCATCGCGGCGATCGAACGCCCGACGCAGGGCAGCGTACTGGTGCATGGTCAGAACGTAGGCAAGCTCACGCGTGGCGCGGTGCCTTATCTGCGCCGCAATATCGGCATGGTGTTTCAGGAAGGGCGGCTGCTGTTTGACCGCAATGTGTTCGAGAACGTGATGCTGCCGCTCTCTATTATTGGCATGCCGCACCGGGAAGCGGCGAAGCGCGTGCGCGCCGCCCTCGACAAGGTGGGGCTGCTCTCGCGCGAAAAGGCCATGCCGATCACCCTCTCCGGTGGTGAACAGCAGCGCCTCGCCATCGCCCGCGCCATCGTCAATCGACCGGCGATTTTGATCGCGGACGAGCCCACCGGCAATCTCGATGCCGACTATGCGGCGCAATTAATGGAGATGTTCTCCGCCTTCAACCAAGTCGGCGTGACGCTGGTGATCGCCACCCATCACCCGCACATGGCGCAGCACATCAAGTCGCGCGAGCTGCATCTCAAGGCCGGAGTGTTGCAAGCATGAGAAGTCTAATCGCCCAACACCGCGCCGCAGCCGCGCTCACCATACAGCGCATGCTGGCTGCACCGCTCGCCACCTTGTTGACGCTGTCGGTGATCGGCATCGCCTTGAGCCTGCCCTTGGGGTTGTATCTGATGGTGGACAACCTGGGACGGGTCGCAGCCAATACCCAGGGTCAGCCCGAGATCAGCTTGTTCCTGAAAGACAACGCTGGCAGCGCCACGCAGCGCGATATCGAAGCCAAGCTCGACGCGCACGAGGGCGTGAACGAATACCACTTCGTTGCACGCGATGCGGCGTTGAAAACACTATCCAAAAACATGGGCTTGACCGATGCCGCAGCGGTACTGGGCAAAAACCCCCTGCCGGATGCCTTCGTAATTGTTACTAAAGTTGCCGATCCGGATGCGCTGGAACAAATGCGCAAGGAGATGCAAACCTGGAATGGCGTGCAAACAGCGAAACTGGATTCGGATTGGGCGCGGCGCTTGAATGCGTTTTTACGCTTGGGCCGAGACGGCGTATGGCTGCTGGGCGCCTTGCTGGGCTTTGCTTTGGCGGCGGTGGGTTTCAATACGATACGCCTGCAAGTGCTGGCCAAGCGCGACGAGATCGAAGTCAGCCGCCTGTTAGGCGCGACCGATGCCTTCATCCGCCGTCCTTATCTCTACCTAGGCACCTTGCAAGGGCTGTTGGGCGGACTCACCGGCTGGTTGATCGTGGCGGGGGCATTTGCGTTGATCAACTTGCGCGTGGCCGAAATCGCCGGCTTGTATGGTATGAATTTCTTGCTCGAAGGGCTGGCCTTGCACGCGGGCCTGCTGGTCCTGGTCTTGTCTGGATTACTGGGCTGGGCGGGCGCCTATTTGGCTGCGAACCAGCATTTGCGCGGCGGCGCGGCGGCTATTTGATTCTAAAAACGGCCTTTTAACCACGGGGAACACGGGGTTCACGGGGAAGACCTAAATACTTTTGCACTTGAATGCTTTCACCCGCTGGAGGCAATGGTTCAATCACACAACTTATTGATTTTCCCCGTGCCCCCCGTGCACCCCGTGGTTAATCGCTTTTTCTAATCACTCCAACTTAAGCTTCATCTTGCGCATGACGTCGTAGTCGCTGTCTTTCGCCGCCACGATGGCTTTGATATTGAGCGCAGCCAACAGCGCGCGGCCTTCAGAATTGTCATCCATTTCCAGCAACGCGCGCTGTATGCTTTCGATCGCTTTGAACGGGACACGTGGATGCACCGCATAAGCGAACGGCGGCAAGGGATCGGATTTCCATAACACGCGAAATTGCGCTTGTGTCGCCGGATCGTACATACCGAAGATGCGTTGAATGCTCGCGCCCGCTGGATATAAGCCCTTTTCGACCGTTCGATATACCGAGTCGTGGCTGCTGACTGCGGTCAAGGTGATATCGATGCCCTTTTCGCGCAAGTGTGCTTGCGCCATTAGCGCCGCAAGCGCGATCAAATTGTGCACGGCCAATTTTTTCCCATGCAATTCCTCAATGCTCTTCGGCCCATCTTTGCGCACTACGATAATGCTGACCAGCGGCGAATCGCCATCCTTGGCAATGGCAATGTAGCCGGGCGTTGCGTGCGCATTTACGTAGCGCGGTGGATTGATATAAACGAAATCGAATACGCCATCGCCCGTGTCCGTCCAGAATGCATGCAGATCCTTTGAGGTTTTGAATTGAACTTGATAGCCAGTGCGCTTGCTAAGATATTGGCAAATCGGCCCCCACAGCTTGGCGAGTTCCGTCGGCGATTGCTGCGGAGTAATGCCGAAGCTGAGCACAATCGGCTCGGCCGCACGCGCGGATGAAGTGCTCGCCAGGCAGATCAACAGCATCAAACACTTTAAAACCCGCTGCATCACACGTCCCATTATTCGTTGACCGCTTTTTTATCGCTCGGCAGCGTAAACCCCCAAGGCGAGCTTTGAATCCATTCAGCGAATTTCTCTGGCGTGAGCGGTTTGCTCATGTAATAGCCTTGTGCGGAATCGCAGCCCATGGCTTTTAGCTTATCCCACACTTCTTCGCTCTCAACGCCTTCGGCCACCGCTTTGAGGCCGAGGTTATGCGCCAGATCAATGGTGGAACGCACAATCACATTGTCTTTTTCATCCTTGTCCATATCAATCACAAAAGATTTATCGATCTTAATTTTCGCCACCAGCAACTTTTGCAAATAGGCCATGGACGAGTAGCCTGTGCCGAAATCGTCGATCGAAACTTGCACGCCAATATTATCCAACTTACGAATATTATCGATGGCGCACAGGGGCTCGTTCATAATCGCCGTCTCGGTGACTTCCAACTCAAGCAAGCGGCTCGGCACTTCGTATTCTGCAAGCATCGCAGCAACAATCTCGGGAAAGCCACGGTCTTGCAAATTCACGGCTGAAACATTGACCGCCACAGGGAATTCCATGCCTTGCTCGCGCCAAACGTGGATTTGTTGCAACGCCAGTTTTAACACCTCGATGGTCAGCGGTTTGATCTGGCCGGAGTACTCCGCCAGGGTGATAAATTTGTCCGGGTACAACAGCCCCAAGCGCGGATGCTGCCAACGCACCAGGGCCTCCACGCCATTGATTTTTTGCGCATTGAAATCGATTTTTGGTTGGAAGTGCAGCACCATTTCGCCGCCAGTCAACGCACGGCGCAATTCGCCCTTCAGCGCCACGGCTTCGTTCTTGCCTGCGCCCATTTCTGGCTTGTATACCATCACGCCGTGCTTGCCGCGCTTGGCCTCATACATAGCCGCATCACTATGGGCGATCAGGTCGTCTGCATCTTTGCCGTGCTCGGGATAGATTGAGATGCCCAAGCTAGCGCCCACCTCGACACTTTCCCCACCGACCAACACCGGTTTTTTGATTGACGCCAACACCCGCTCCGCCACATTAACCGCGCTCGCGATATCGCCCACCTTAGGCAGCAGAATATAAAATTCATCGCCCCCCATTCGCGCTACGGTATCAGAATCGCGTAGCGTCTCCAGGCTCGCTGCCGCTACATGTTGCAGCACGAGATCGCCCGCAAGATGGCCACGGGTATCGTTTATCTCTTTAAACAAATCCAGATCGATCCCAATTAAGGCAAGCGGTTCATTGCTCCTATGTGCCGCCAGCAGCGCAGCCATCAAGCGGTCATGGAATAAGCTGCGATTGGGTAAATTGGTTAGCCCATCATGCAACGCTTGGTGCTCAAGCTGCTTATTCACATCTTGCAGCTGAATCGTCCGCTCGATGACACGAGATTCCAATTCCGCATTGAGCCGGCGAATTTCTTCTTCCTTGCGCGCGCGCTCCGCGTCTAGGTGTGCCAGCTTGGACGACATATCGTTAAACGCGAGTGCAGTTTGGGCAAGTTCATCCTTGCCACGCACTTCTATGAGGTACCCGAACTTGCCCTCAGCGATGTGTTGGGCGCCTTGCTGTAGTGCATTTAAACCGCGTGTCAGATAAATACCCAGCAACAAAGAGAACATGCCGACCAACAGCAGATTCACACCGGCGAGCGTGAATGAATTCGCGCGCGTCTCGCTGATTAACTGCTGAATCGTGGTGATTGAAAAACCGATCTCGACGCGGCCATATTTCTCACCCGCGACCAAAATTTCGGCGTAGGCATCAAAGGCCCCATCCCGCTCGGCTGAGGTCAGGCTGGTATCAGGCACAAACGCGCGTTCGAGCAATTTCTTTTCGCCACCTTCCGCCAACACGCCTTGCTTGGAGCGCACCCGCACATAAACAATACCTGGGTTGGATACCAACTCGCCCACAAAACTTTCAAGCGTGGCGAGATCAGTCGCCAGCACCGCCGCCTGGGTCGTGGAGGCAAATAGCCTGGCCGTGGTATTGGCGCGCTTGATCAGCGCTTCTTCGTTGGAACTGCGTAATACGGCCAAGCCACTCCAAATTAGCACTAGCAGCAGTACCGCTTGGATCGCAACGATTCCGAATATCAATTTTGTGCGAAAGGACACTTTACTTGGCCTCGAATGGTTTCAGGTTCATTTTCCGAACCACTTCGTATTCCGCGTCGTTGGATGGCACGAAACCCTTGATATTGACCGATTTCAGCATGGCCGCGCCTTGTGGATTTTTATGCATGACGATCATTGCTTTCTGAAGTTGCTGCACGATCTCGCGCGGCACGCGCGGGAGTGCGGAAAACGGATGGCAGGGAAACTCGCTTTTCCAGAGGATGCGCAGTTGATTTTTGACATCCTGATCCAGACTACCAAGGGTTCGCAGCTCTCCGCCCCCAGCCGGGAACAGTCCTTTGGCAACGCTGAGGTAGACTGAATCCATTGACTTCACGTAATGAGGCGAAAAAGAAACGCCTCGCTCCCCTAAATGTTGCGCAGGCAGCCAGGTTCCGATGACTGCATTCGGAGACGAGAACGCGATAGCCGCACCTTCCAATTGCTCCACACCCTGCACCGCACCGCCTTTTGCTACCACGAGTACGCCGGCGTTCACGCAGCCCATTTCATGCGCAAAGGCCACATACCCCGGGGCTTTATTAAACACGGTGTAGTGATGTGCATTCACAAACATGATGTCGTAGAGGCCTTCACTTAAATCCTTCTGGAAGGTGTCGATGTCTTTTGCAGTGCGGAAGTGGAAAGTATTGCCCGTCGTATCCGACCAGTACTTGATAATAGGCACCCAGCGCTTCGCCAGTTCGCTTGCGGCCTGCTGCGGGGCAATTCCAACGGTATATTCGACCGCGTGCGCCGCTTGAATGAAGAGGGGCAAAATAAAACCCAACCATATCAGCATTAAGCGCGCCATAGTTTCTCTTGGATGCGTAACGAATTTGGGATTTTTTGATTCACTGGAATTAACCGACCATTGTGGTTTTGTTATCGACCAGAGTGAGCTGCGACTTTAGCCAAGCAAATCTCACCTTGGTGCGCCTGGTTTGTGGCCGAAACAGCCCTAACTTCGCCACTGGCCATATTCCTTGCGGATGTTGTTGAGCCCATACCTTAGGAATTAGGCAAACTACCCACAGTGCTTCTTGACTTACGCCCCATAAAATCACTAATTCATTGTTTTATTTGGATTAATATTTCAACAAGGCCTTCCTTTATGAACTTTTAATGAGTATTGGCACTCTTTAGTCGAGAGTGCTAATATTTGATTATTCAATTGAAAGGGAAGCACATGACCACAGCAATTGCCTTACCCAATCCGGCGATCGGCAGTTTGGAGAGTTACATCCAAGCAGTGCGCGCATTTCCGATTCTTACCCCGGAACAGGAGACCGAGTACGCGCGTCGCCTGCGCGATGAAAATGACGTCGATGCGGCGAGCAAACTGGTGTTATCGCACCTGCGGGTCGTGGTGCATATCGCCCGCGGCTATTTGGGCTATGGCCTGCCGCAAGCTGATCTGATTCAGGAAGGCAATGTCGGCCTGATGAAGGCGGTCAAGCGCTTCGATCCAGAGCGCGGTGTGCGCTTGGTATCGTTCGCCATCCACTGGATCAAAGCCGAGATGCACGAATACATCCTCCGCAACTGGCGCATGGTGAAAATCGCCACCACCAAGGCGCAGCGCAAGCTGTTCTTTAACCTGCGCAGCATGAAGCAAGCTTTGGGCACGCTCGGCCCGGACGAGGTAAAACGCATCGCCAAAGATTTAGGTGTGAAGCCGGAAGAAGTGATCGAAATGGAAACCCGGATCAATGGTGGCGATGTCGCGCTGGAACCCGCCGGCAGCGATGAAGAAGATAGTTATGGTCCGCTCGCCTATCTCGCCGATCCCAGCGCCGAACCGGTGTTGGCGCTGGAAAACAAGCAAAGCGAAAGCCTGCGCGAAAAGGGACTGGAAAAAGCCTTGGAGACCCTGGATGAACGCAGCCGCCGCATTATCCAAGCGCGCTGGCTCACCGAAGACGATGCGCGCACGTTGCATGATCTGGCCGCAGAATACGGCGTCTCTGCGGAACGCATTCGCCAGATCGAGGCGCGCGCACTGCAAAAAATGAAGGGCATTATTACAGCCGGGGCTGCATAAAGCGTTTAGCCGCTAGCCTCAAACAAAAAGGCGTAGCCAGGGAATCCTGGCTACGCCTTTTGCTTTTATTTCCCCGCTTATACGTTCGCGATCAGCACCGAAAACAGCGACAGCCACGCCAACACGATCAGCGCCACCACCAGCGTCATCGGCAAATTATCTTTGGACAAAATCGTCTTAAACATGGCCCACTCCTAATCAATATTAGCCTGTAATTATATAGACTTAGGGCGCTTTTTTCAAGGCGTCCTGATCCCCCTGCCGCCGCGGCAGCATCGGGTCATCGTCATCCATCAGAATGCGCTGTGAGGGGCCCTCCATATCCTCGAACTGCCCGCTTTTGATCGCCCAAAAGATTCCCAGCCCGATCAACAGCAGAAATACGCCGGAGAGGCCCAGCAAAAAACTTAGTGTCGAAGTCATCTTTTTAAAAAACTCTCTGCCCTACCTTAGACGCAGCGCATTCACTACCACTATCAAAGAACTCGCCGACATGCCAAGCGCTGCCAGCCAGGGGGAAACGAACCCCAGCGCCGCGACCGGCACCGCAATTAAATTATAGGCGATGGCCCAGGCAAAGTTCTGGTGCATGACGCTCATGGTTTGTCGCGACAAACTCAGCGCATGCGCCACCTCCGGCAAGCGTTCGGACAGCAACACGATATCGCTGGTCGCGCGCGCCACTTGGGTGCCGCCACCCATCGCCAACGACACCTGGGCCGCCGCCAACACCGGCGCATCATTCACGCCGTCGCCCAGCATCATCACCACCTCGCCCGCCGCTTGCATCGCCTGCAAGGCCGCGAGCTTATCCGCCGGCTTCAGGCCGCCACGGCAATCTTCAATGCCGAGCTGATCGCCGATATGGCGCACCGTGGTGAGATCGTCGCCGCTGAGGATGCTGAGTTTCATGCCGCGCGCCTTGAGCGTATCGACCAAGGCCTTGGCGTCATTGCGCAAAGCGTCCGCCAACTCGAAGCGCGCAAGCAGCCGCGTTTCATCCGCCAGCCATACTTGCGTCATCGTGGATTGCTCAGGAGTTTGCGTGGCATGCCCTGCCAGCTCCATGCGGCCAATGTAATAACGTCGGTCTGCAACGACGCCGCTCACGCCGCACCCCGGCTCATTGCGCGCATGGCCCACCAGCAGCAATTCCGTTGGCTTCATGCATGCAAGAAACGGCTGCGCCAAAGGATGCTCCGAGGCTTGTTCCAGGCTCGCGGCCAGTTGCAGGCAGTGTGCCGCATCGAATTCGGCCAGCGTGTGCGTCGCTTGCAACACCGGCTTGCCGACAGTGAGCGTGCCCGTCTTGTCGAATACCACGCGCGTGACTTGCGCCATAGTCTCCAGCGCATGGCCGCGCGTGATCAACACGCCGCGCCGCAACAAATGCGAGCCGGCCGCCGCCAGCGCCGCCGGCGCGGCCAAGGACAAGGCGCAGGGGCAGGTCACGACCAGCAGCGCCAGCACGATTTCGAAGGCACGATCCGCTTCCACCGTCCACCAAGCGAGTCCGACCAGCAGCGTGATGCCGAGCAAAACCCAGGTGAAATATCCGCTCACGCGATCGGCGAGCTGCGCCAACCGCGGCTTCTCCGCCAGCGCATGATCCAGCATGCGCACAATACTCGCCAGCACTGTGTGCTCACCAATACCGGTAACAATGATGGTGAGCGGGCTGTCGAGGTTGATGCTGCCGGCGATCACGCCACTTCCCACTAGCTTCGATACTGGCCTGCTCTCGCCGGTAAGCAGCGCTTCATCCACCGCGCTAATACCCGATTCCACCGTGCCGTCCGCTGGAAACGCCTCGCCCGGTTTGACTAGCAAGCGGTCGCCTGGAATCAATTCCAGCACCGGTACGCATTGCTGCCCCGCATCGGTCACGCGCGTGGCCATCGCCGGTGCGAGCTTGAGCAGATTCTCCGCCGCCTCCACCGAACGCTCGCGCGCATTTTGTTCCAACATGCGCGTGCCGAGCAGGAACAAAGTAAACATACTGATCGCATCAAAATACACATGCCCTGCGCCGAGCCAGGTGTTATAAACGCTGCCCACGAAGGCCGACACCAACGCGATCACCACCGGCACATCCATATTCAGATGGCGGCTCCTGAGCGCCGACCAAGCCGCGCTGTAAAACGGTTGTGCGGCGTAGAACATCACCGGCAGGGTGAGCGTCAGGCTGGCCCAGCGTAGCAAACCTGCGGTGCCCGCCTCCATGCCATACCAGGCGCCGGCATACAGCGCGACTGCGAACATCATCACCTGCGCGGCGGAAATACCGGCGATGGCCAAGCGGCGCAAATCTTGTCTATGGCGCTGTTCGCGCAGGGCCGCTGCACTCTGCGCGTTGTAGGGGTGCGCGTGATAACCGAGCAGTTGAATCTCGGCCAAGATTTCAGATAGGTTGATCTCGCGCTCATCCCAAAGAATGCGCGCGCGGTGGCTACCGTAGTTCACCAGCACCGATTTCACGCCAGGCAATTGCAACAAATGCCGCTCGTTCAGCCACACGCAGGCGGCGCAGGTAATGCCTTCCAGGATCAGCACCGCTTGCTTG
>JAUXTZ010000341.1 GCA_030681095.1 Burkholderiales bacterium | reverse complement strand
TGTTTTCGGCTTTGCCTTTGTCGATGGCGATGCGCAGGCGCGGGTTGTCATAAGGGTTGCCGCCACCCATGCGGGCAGCCACGGTGATTTCTTTAATCAGGCGGGTAAAAACCTTGCCGCGCTTGGCGTCTTGGCGCCCTTTGCGGTGCTGAATATTTGCCCATTTGGAATGGCCGGCCATAGCTTGAAACTTCCTTGAAAAAACAGTGCAATGTTACCATTTGCGGCATGCGGAATCCTAAGAAAAGTTCAGACTGCCACCCCCCAAAAAAAGATTTGCCACAGAGAACACAGAGGGCACAGAGAAATGCGGTAGATTGATCTTATATCTGTGCGTCACCTTTGGGTGGGGCGGCCGGTAGGGTCTTCTCTGTGTACTCTGTGACCTCTGTGGCAAAAATAGCTTAATAAATTAGCGTAAGGAAAAGGAATCATGGCTGAGCCAATGCTGATCGCAAAATCCGAGATCGACGTTTTCCTGCTGCCCAAGATGGCTAATCGTCACGGCGTGATTACCGGCGCCACCGGCACCGGCAAGACGGTGACGCTGCAAGTGCTGGCGGAAAATTTCAGCCGCCAAGGCGTGCCGGTTTTCATGTCGGATGTGAAGGGCGACCTCTCCGGCATCAGCCAGCCCGGCAAGATGAATCCCAAAATCGAAGTGCGCCTCGCCAAGATGGGCGTACAGGATCATGCGTTCGCCGGCTGTCCGGTGGCGTTCTGGGACGTATTCGGCGAGCTGGGGCATCCGGTGCGCAGCACCGTGTCCGAGATGGGCCCGCTGTTGATGGCGCGCATGCTCAACTTGAACGAGACCCAAGCAGGCGTGCTCAACCTGGTATTCAAAATCGCCGACGATAACGGCCTGCTGCTGCTCGACCTGAAAGACCTGCGCGCCATGTTGCAAAACGTGGGCGACAACGCGAAGCAATTCACCACCGAATATGGCAATGTCTCCGCCGCCTCCATTGGCGCCATTCAGCGCGGCTTGCTGCAAATCGAAACCCAGAACGGCGATCGCTTTTTCGGCGAGCCGGCGCTGAATATCCAAGACCTGATGCAGACGGATGCCCAAGGGCAGGGCGTGGTCAATATCCTCGCTGCGGACAAGCTCATGCAATCGCCCAAGGCTTATTCGACTTTTCTCTTGTGGCTGTTGTCGGAATTGTTCGAGCAGTTGCCAGAAGTGGGCGATCCGGACAAACCCAAGCTGGTGTTCTTTTTCGATGAGGCGCATCTCTTGTTCAACGATGCGCCGGACGCGCTGCTGGAGAAGATCGAGCAAGTCGTGCGCCTGGTGCGCTCCAAGGGCGTGGGTGTGTATTTCGTCACGCAGAATCCGCTCGATATCCCGGATCGCGTGCTGGGCCAGCTCGGCAACCGCGTGCAGCACGCGCTGCGCGCCTTTACCCCGCGCGACCAAAAGGCGGTCAAGGCCGCCGCCACGACCATGCGCGAGAATCCTAAATTCAATGCCGAGCAAGCTATAACCGAGTTGGGCGTGGGCGAGGCGCTGGTCTCCACCCTGGACGAAAAAGGCCGGCCCACCATCACCGAGCGCGCGCTGATCTTGCCGCCGCACGGCCAGATCGGGCCGATCGACGAAGCCACCCGCCGCCAAATCATCCAAAATTCGCTCGTCGCCGGCATATACGAAAAAGCCGTGGATCGTGAATCCGCCTATGAAATTCTCAAAGCCCGCGCCACGCAGCTTGCCGAAATCGAGGCCAAGCAAGCACCGGCGCAGGACAGTGGTGGCGGTTGGGGCGACATTCTGGGCGGCGTGCTTGGAGGGGGAAACAGCAAGCGTCAGGGCATGGGAGAGGCCTTGGCCAAAAGCGCTGCGCGCGCCATCGGCAGCGAAGTGGGGCGGCAGATTATTCGCGGCGTGTTGGGGTCGATTCTGGGCGGCGGCAAGCGGCGCTAGCAGCTTTTCTTCCTCTACCTGTGACCACCTCACCAAGCTCAAATTCTCCAAAACCTTGTCCTATGTTTTTACCGAGCACGGCGCGTTGATGGGGTAATCCTCCTCAGCGAAAAAGCAGGGCTCTCGATTGATACCGCGCTGAACGACATGCTGGAGTATTCCGGCTAATTTAATGCGTGGGCGACGGGGCATGGCTGTTCCTCAATAAGATGTCGAAGCTGACCCCTTTTGCCCCCACGATTCGCTCTGCCCCTGGTTATTCTTCCAGGCAAATAATTCTGTTTGACGGAATCTGTGTGTTGGAATAATATCGCCGTATGATTCAGTCATTTGAATGTTCAGATACCGAGAACCTGTTTCTCAGCCATGCGGTTCCCCGTTTCAGGAATATTGAGCGGGTGGCCAGGCGCAAGCTGCTGATGTTGCAGGCTGCGATGCAGTTGGATGCCCTGAGGTCGCCGCCGGGCAATCAATTAGAGCCGTTGAAAGGCAAGCGGCGCGGGCAGCACAGTATCCGTATTAACGACCAGTGGCGAATATGTTTTGTGTGGAAGAGCGATGGAGCGCACAACGTAGAAATTGTGGACTACCACTAACAGGAGAAATGAACATGATCAAGATGCTTGAAGAGATACACCCCGGCGAAATTCTGCTGGAAGAATTCATGAAGCCCAAGGTAATCACCGCGCGCCAGTTGGCTGCCGATATTGATGTGCCGCCCAGCCGCATCAGCGACATCGTGAATGCCCGCCGCCCGATCACGGCAGATACCGCCTTGCGCCTCGGTGTGTATTTCCAGATGGACCCGCGCTTCTGGCTCAATCTGCAATCGGAGTACGACATGCGCATTGCGACGCGTGAACTATTGCCGAAGATTGCGCCGCGCATTCGGGTATTGCACGCTTAGATAGTTACTTATTTTGCATACTCATCCGGCGCAATGCCCGTTGGTTATTGCCCTACGTGAACTATCGGCAGCGAAGTGGGGCGGCGAAATTATTCGCGGGGTGTTGGGGTCGATTTTGGGGGGGTGGGAAGCGGCGCTGACGTTCATGGTAAGGGGCTGGCAGGAAGCCAGCCCCGCTTGTCCGATGTTGGGCATTTTACTTACTAACTGACGATTCAAGAAAGATTAACAATCCGTCTTTAGCTGTTTGGGGTTGACTGCTGAGTCTGGTATTTATCTTGAAGTCAACATCGCTCATTGACAGCAATGCTATGTTGTCTCTGTCCATCCAGCCATCTGGCAGGGAAAGAATTTTCTCAATTTGACGCGCGTCATAGTCAGAAATTGCCATATCGCCTGTTGCCATTTTGGAAATGTAATTTTCATTGGTTAATGAAGAAAGTTTTTTTGCCGTATTTTTGTGGCCAAAATTTAGCCATCGGATTAAGTCTAGATTTTTTGAGCGAATGGTTGTTAGCATGGCTTTCCTTGCAGGCATCTTGTCTAATTTAGCGTGATACGCCAGTTGCGGCTCGCTGGCAGTCACTGTCGGATGCTCTGTGATTTGCAATACAGTCATTGAGCAAATTTAGTTTTGCATCGTCACGCCTGATTTGTTCGTTAAGGCGGTTGTATTCGGTTATGCCTGAAGCTAAACGCTCTTCTTTTGACGGACCGAGTTTTCCAATTACTACTAGTACAGCGAATATCAATAAAATAACAATAACTACTTTCATTCGTTGCTCCTTATGCCCACCAGTTAATATACGGACGACAATTCGCACAGGGCGCAATCGTTATTGCGCCGGTGACATTCATCGAAGCCCAGTCCCATTTTTTACCTCTGCCCAATCCGGCGGGTAGACACCTTCGGCAATCCGATGGTGAAACGTCGAATAGGGCCAGTCGTCCACACGTTCGACCAGTCCTTCGCGGTCTACTTATTACATGCGGCCTTCCACAATGGAACGGCTATTGAATTCGGGGCGATCGGATACCACTCTCCGACTGATGATTCGGCTGCCGTTACTTCTCCTTTGCCATCAGGTAAAGCGTAGAAGAAAATACCGATCACGCGGCTTTGTTCACCTGAGCAGTCGTACTCAAACCGCGCTTTGGAGGATTGATGGTGCTTTCCTTCAATCTCTAGGGGTTTCGGGAAGTTTGTCAGAACCCACATCTTTGCCCGGCCATTGTTTCGTTGGATAGATTTGGCGTCATAGAAGATAGTTGCTTGGACAGTCTTTCCAGCTTTCGTCCAACCTGCAAATATGTTGGTGCTATTCGATAAAATTGCCGCTGTAATGACAAGCTTGAGTAAGAGTGTCGGTAGCTTCATTGGTATGGCCTCCTATGACGCCAAACGAGTGCGTAGAAAAACCCGCTTCTCAAAACGGCGTTTGATGGTTGTAAAAAGTTCGCAAGAGCGCAATCGCTATTGCGCCGGTGTCAGTCATCGTAGCCCAGTCCCCTTTTTACCCCCCGCCTTCCGGTGGATAGACACCTTCGGCTTAGCAGGTCGTTTCCCTGGCGTTGTAGCTAGTTTGCGGTGAAGAGATAAGCCCCGCCTGAATGCCAGGCTCGACGGTAATCAGGTATGAGGCGAGTATCGAAGTATTTGAAATCCGGCGCAATGCTCTTTGGTTATTGCGCTTGTGCACGGGTTACCGAAAATCAGCAGGTAATCTGCGTTCGTCGCCAATAGGTCTTCACGTCCTCACCCCACTTTAGTCCAGCGGCCTTGACAGCAGCTGGGAGAATTCTGCGCATCCGCTCGCGGTTAAGATTAGTGTCAACGTACCAGTTGTCCACAAGCGTCCGGCTGTATCGCTTGGCCCACGCCGTCGGTTGGCCCGGGAACAAGTCAGTGAGCGTCATGGCGACGTATGCGCGCGTCGTGCCGTAGCAGCCCATCGCCTTCGCCATAGCTTCCCGCCGGTCCGGGAAGTCGGCCCACAGCCGTCGCAACAGGTCGATATGGATGTCGATGTAGTTCCAGTGCATGGTCATCGCTCCCTGGTATTCAAGTCCGGGGCCGATCATCTTTATCGGTGCCTTCGCAATTACAGGCTGTGGGCAGGTGATGCGCTCTAGTTCTGCGGTCAGCATCTCGCGCCTCCCATTCAGGGTTGCTAGCCACTCCTGCAGCGCCTGAATGGCGGACTCGGTCTGCTCCAGTTCATGTATCGGAAACTGGGACTGTGCGTTTGGGGTTGGTTGCGTTTGCATTACTTCCTCCAGATACGATGTGTGCGATGGCCCACGGTGATCGTATGGCCGTCAGTGCTTTTCACCTTGTAGGCGTCGAACCATTCTGCGAGCCGTGACACCGGGCGGCGGCCTAGGTCGCGCTCCATGTTCCTGATGCTTTCCTTGTTCAGGAAGAGCATGACGGCTCCGTGCCCGTCATGCTCTTCCTGCCCATACAGGTCGAGTAGCTGATCGACCATCGGCGGGATGCAGCGTTGCTGCGCCCGAACCTCGGCATGCTTGGTGTTCATGGCAGGTTCCCCAAATCTGCGAGCAACTCATCGAGTTTCGCGTCATGTTGCTGTTTGGCTCCCTGGCCGGGAATTCGCCAATCAGGCAAGTAGCAACTCAGGCCGAGCAGATCGTTGCCAAGTACCTTTTGTTCGAAGATAGTCGTGTACAGGCTGTCCGCTGGCAGGACTGCACCCGTAATAATGTCGCGTGTGACCCGAATCGACTTGCCGCTCGTGGGCTCTACGTAGTCCTCAAGTCCGGCGTCGTTGGCGTACATCTCTAGCCCGCTGCGGATTGCCCAGAATGGATCGATCATGGGTTCCAAGGGATAAAAGCCGTTCTGGAAAAACGGGCCGTCATGCTTATTTTCGCTCCAGACATCGGTGCGCCACTTGCTGCCCACGTCGCCGAAGAGCAGCGTATCAATGGCTTTCGGCGAGGCCGCGAGTAACAGGAAGACCCGATTGAAGAAGGCATCACGCACGATGCGTTTCCGACTGCAAATTTCATTGAGACGAGCTGTTAGCTCTGATGGCAGCGCTAGGCTTACAGGCTTGGGATGAAGCTGGTAAATCCGAGTGAAGACGTAATCGTAACTCGCCTGTGAGTTCGGGATGGAGACCTCTTCATCGAGCCGATCCAGTTCGACTTCGAGAACCTTGCTTAGGTAGGCGTCGCGCCGAAGGCATGCGGTCTTTAACTTTTCGTCAAGCTTGTCGATGATGGGCTGCCATATTTTGACGGATATCTTGGGGATCGTCTTGAGGGTCTTGGTGGCCATACAGTTCTCCTGTGTTATGCCCCTGTAAACACGAATAGTAGCCAAGTTGTTTGGCAAAGTCAATTAGCCGCGCAAGATGGATTAAATAATGCAAAGACTTATCTTTGTAACTAGGAGGCGTTTATGGTGGTAGCGGAACAACAAATAAACTTAAGGGCACCTCTAAAAATCCAGATTCCATCCCAACTGCTGCGTTGCGGTAAAAATTTCTTGCTTACATATCAATCATATGCGGCGCTGCGAAATTTATACCGCGCCTTGCATTTGGGCGAATTCTGAATTTTTTGAGGTACCCTTAATTCCGGGGCGCTAGTTTTACCTGCTTCAGTCATAAGAGAGCCACGTCGCCATCAAAACCATATAAAAACTATGGGAATAGGCTGGTATCCCCGCTCCTCTTGGGCACGCATCTTGCCTACCTCCTTCATTAAGACCGCCGGGACATTCCGTTTCCGGGGTTGAAAAGCTGTGTGATAAGTTAAATATGCTTGATTTTATTAGTAATCTTTATAAGAAGAACGACCATCCCCTGGCCCGGGAGTCGGGGGTCACGCAAATTATTGAGGAGCTCCCTGCCGATAATCCGGCAATGGCGCTGGAGGAACTCACACACTGGCTATTGGCCTTATCCAACGCAGAGGGCATCAGTCTCAAGGAGCGTGTGAAACGGTTGGCGCGCATCGACCAATCCGCTCAGAAATATGAGCGCGCCCTGCGCCGTCAATACGCCGAAACATCCCGCATGCACAAAGCCACCGAAGAGCGCATTTGGAATGCGAGCTTTGATTTTCTTGAAGCCACGGTCAACGCGCATCTACGCTGCATTATGAGTTTGCCGCAAAAGGGTGAGCAGAATGACCGGGATCTCGCGATCGTGATCATGCGCGCCCTGCGCCGGCTTGATCTCCAGGCACATTGGCTGCATTTGCGTTACCGCCCCATTCCTGCCGCTTTCTGGGAACGGATATTTTCCGTGATCCAATTGGCGGAGGAACGTGCGCTGTTGCAGCTACCGATCACCCTCAACAGCACGGCCAAGGTGCAAACGACCGTAGCGCAGGAAATGTTGAAATTGCTCATGATGTCGGTTGCGGCGCCGCAGCATCTGACCAAGACGCAGATCGATTTGGCGCACTTGCTGACGCATAACTTGGCCGGAACCTTCTGTTGGGAACAGATACCGAACGGCAGTACGGTTTTTCACCTGGATTTTTCCAAACCAAAAACCCCCGTCCGGCTCACCCAGGTTTCCGAGCACCATTTCATGTCTCGCTGTTTTGGCTCGGGCGAGGCAGTCCGGGCATTGGTCGTCGGCTTAAAACAATTAGAAAGTGGCGGTGTTCCCGTCACGCTCGGCGCAATCGATTTCTCGCATTACAAGCGCGAAGATTTGCTGGAGGTAATGGCCCACTTATCCCAGTGCTGGTGCAAGATGGACGTGCGCAACGAGCACCAACATTTCGACAAGCGCCATGCCGAGCGGACACAAGTGTTCTACCGGATCAACGTGGTGCACAGCTTCAATTTTCTATACGAACAACTCATGCAAGCGCTGGCAACAAGCTCCGCGTTCGCCATCGACAATGACGTAGATGAGACTGAAAGTTGGGTCGTCGAGAATATTAGCCAGATGGGTTATGGCGTCACCATTTCCAGCCTGAAAGAAGACTGGGTGCAAAACCACACCGTCATCGGAATTCAGCCCGACACCGCGCCTTGGCAAATCGGCGTCATTCGCCGCGTGGCGAGCGAGTCGGTGGAAAACACACAGGCCGGCATCCAAATTTTATCGAACCGGCCTCATGCCGCCATGTTGCGCCCGCTCGATAGGGAAATGAGCATCTGGGAAACCGCTGCCGATACCCAGACCTACCATCACACTCCCGGCATCCTCATGCAAAAAGAGCCGCCCTACCAGAATGAGGAGTCGCTCTTGCTGGCATCAGCCAGCTACCAACTGCATCGCACTTACGCTATGGTAGTCGGGGAAGAGAAACGCACCATCCGTCTGCTCGACCGGATCAACCCTTTTCAAGGCGTCGATCAGATCATCTTCAAGGACGTGAAATCGAAAGCGTAACGGCCGCTAAGTAACGATAGCCGTTTGCAGCCTAGAAAGCCGCTATGCACCCACGACACGAAGCCTTGTTAACCACCCTGCTATCTCAACCCACGGCGCCGTTTCGCGAGGTGCACGTGATCAAGTGGGTGACCGGGGTACTGGATCAGCATGCCGTTCCCTATTTCTTCGACCCCATCGGCAACATCGTGGTGGGTGCGGCATCACAAGCCGATTATCAACGCCTCTTGCGCGCGCGCAGCGATGAGCCGCTGCGTGTATTTATCGCGCATATGGATCACCCCGGTTTTCATGGCGTGCGCTGGGTGCAGCCGAATGTGCTGCGTATTCGCTGGCATGGCGGTTCGCCCACCAAATTATTGCGCGACAGTCGCGTCTGGTTGTCGACCAAAGACGGTTGGGCGGGCGAGGGCGTATTGCGCAATGTAAGCTTGCATCCAAAAGGCCATGCGATCGGTACGGCGGAGGTGCATGTCAAAGCGACGCAGATCGCGCCACGCCGGCCAGGGGCGAAGTCGCTGTTCGGCGGTTTCAAGTTTCGTAAGCCAGTATGGAAAAGCGGCGCCAAGCTTTACACCCAAGCTGCGGACGATCTGATCGGCGTGTATTGCATTGTCGCCACCGCGCTCGAAGTATTCGCAAAGCGGGGCCATAAGCAGCGCCCACCTTTCATCGGCTTGCTCACACGTGCCGAGGAGGTGGGCTTGGTCGGTGCGGTGGGGCATTTCGAATTGGGTTGGCTGCAAGCCGCACGCCGTCCACTGGTGTGCGTCAGCCTGGAAGCATCGCGCACCTTGCCGGGCGCGGTAGTCGGCAAGGGGCCGATTGTGCGGCTGGGTGATAGGCGCACGCCGTTTCAAGCGGATTATTTACAGGTACTCACCGAATTGGCGGAAAAGGTACTGCCGCAACAACATCAGCGCCGCATCATGGATGGCGGTAGCTGCGAAGGATCGGCGGCGATGGTGTATGGGTTTCCCACCATCGCCTTGGCGGTGCCGCTGGGTAATTATCACAACCAAGGCTTAGAAGGCGGACCGGATTGCCGTGGCCACCTCGGCCCCGCACCAGAGTTTGTGCATTTGGATGAT
>JAUXTZ010000253.1 GCA_030681095.1 Burkholderiales bacterium | reverse complement strand
AGTGTAGTGTTTCACTCTAAACGGTGCTTTCAGAGCCCCCCAAAAGCGCCAGGACAAGGCGCGGCGCGCAGGCAATAGTTATTCTATTGCCAAGTGGCGCAACGCGGTCATGGCGCTTTTGGGGGGCTCCCTCCGGGCGAGCCCCTGAGCAGCCATCCGCAGCGTTGCGCTTGCTTGAAATAGAGTGGCTATTCCTGCGCAAGCGCGCCTTGCGGCTGACCGCTCAGGGACTCGCTGAAAGCACCGTTTAGAGTGAAACACTACACTAAGGGTTGTATTGCCGTAGCGCTTCAACATCGGGGATGGTGATGCTGCGCCCATCGACTTGGATTAGCTCGGCTTCAGTGAGCTGATGCAGAATGCGTGAAAAGGTTTCCGGTGTGAGATTAAGGCGTGAGGCGATGACTTGCTTGCTGGCGGGCAGATCGAATGCCAACGCGCCATTCTGGCCGTTCTCATTTTGCAGGAGATAGCCCACCAGCCGTTGCGCGCCGGAGCGCAAGGAATAGGCTTCGACGTCATGGATCAAGCCGTGCAAGCGGATGCTGAGCCCCGCCAGCATTTTTCGGGCAAAAGAATTGTCATGCTCGATGGCGGTGAATAAAGCTTGCTTCGAGATGTGCAGCAATAGGCTGTCCGCCAGCGCTTGCGCGAACACCGGGTAGGGCTTTTCCATGAACATCACCGCCTCGCCGAAGCTTTGTCCGGAACCCATGATCGCCACCACTTTTTCCGCGCCTTGCACAGAGGGGAAGGCGAGCTTGATCTGGCCGTGAACGACCGCGTAGAAGCCGTGGGAGGGGTCGCCTTTCTGAAATATGAACTCGCCTTTTTGCGGCCTGATTTCTCGGCTGCCTTGCACCAGTAACGCGATATCGTCCCCGCCCAACTGCCGGAACAAGGGGAGATTGGCAAGAATTTCACTGACGTCGATTTTGTGGTTCGGCATGGAATACCCAATTCATCCAGTCGCTATCATAAAACGCGCGGGAAAGATCCGGGACAAAACTTAGGGTTGCGATCATTGCCCTCGATGAATACAAAGATAGTTGAGCGGGTCGCTCGGGCATGCTACATTATTTAGGATAAAGCGATCCACATAGAGCCTAATTAACCGATTCCAATGTCTCACGCCGCGAATTTTCCACCGATGGTGCTTTCCGAGCGCGTGCACACCTTCGGCCAATTCCTGCTGCGGCGTTACGGCGAGCGCGTGCACAAGATCGCATTGGACGTCGGCTTCACCTGTCCCAACCGCGATGGCGCTAAAGGCAGCGGCGGGTGCACCTTTTGCAACAATGCTTCGTTTAGCCCGAATGGGCGCAAGCCGCCTTCGATTCAAGCGCAAATGGAACAAGGCCGGCGTGCTATTGCGCGGCGCACCCGAGCGCGGTGCTTTATCGCGTATTTTCAGGCTTACACCAACACCTACGCCGATGTGGCGCAACTCGAAGCGCTGTACGGGCAAGCCTTGGCGCAACCGGATGTGATCGGACTGGCGGTGGGCACGCGGCCGGATTGCGTGCCGGATGCGGTGCTGGATTTGCTCGACGGTTATCGGCGCCAGGGCAAGGAGGTGTGGCTGGAATTGGGCTTGCAGTCGGCTTTCGACGAGACCCTGGCGCGGGTCAATCGCGGCCACGGTTTCGCGGAATATCGGCAAGCCGTGCTCGCCGCACGCGGTCGCGGCATTCCGGTGTGCACGCATCTGATCGTGGGGTTGCCGGGCGAAACGCCGCGCCACTATCACGAGACGCTGGATGCGGTGCTGGCGCTGGGGGTGGATGGATTGAAGCTGCATCCGCTGCACGTGGTGAAGGGCACGCAGCTCGCCAACCAATGGCGGCGTGGCGAGTACCAGCCGCTGGGTGTGGAAGAGTACATCGGCATCGCCTGCGACCTGATCGAGCGCACGCCGCAGGCAATCGTATTCCATCGTGTGACCGCAACCGCTTCCAAAGACATTTTACTGGCGCCGGAATGGTGCAGCCAAAAATGGAATGTGTTGAACGGCATCGAACATGAGTTGCGCCGGCGCGGGCATCGGCAAGGGGAATTTGCCGGCGACCATTTCAAGGAGTTGCAGCATGTCGCCTGACGCCTCGATGGAATTAGTGTGTCCGGCAGGCAATCTGCCGGCGCTCAAGGCCGCGGTAGATAACGGCGCGGATTGCGTCTACATCGGCTTTCGCGACGGCACCAATGCGCGCAATTTTGCCGGCCTCAATTTCGACGAGGCGACCGCGCGTGAGGGCTTGCGCTATGCCCACGACCGTGGGGCGAAAGTGCTGCTGGCACTCAATACCTATCCTCAAGCAGAGGACTGGCAGCGTTGGCAAGGCGCGGTGGATCAGGCGGCAGCTCTGGGTGTGGACGCGGTGATCCTGGCCGACGTCGGGCTGATGGATTACGCGTCGATGACTTATCCCGAGTTGCGCCTGCATCTGTCGGTGCAAGGCTCCGCCACCAACTACGAAGCGATCAATTTCTTTCACGAGCGCTTCGGCATCCGGCGCGCGGTGCTGCCACGGGTGCTGGCCCTCGCCCAAGTAGAGCAGGTGGTGAACAACACGCCGGTGGAGATCGAGCTGTTCGGCTTCGGCGGCCTGTGCGTCATGGTGGAGGGGCGCTGCGCCTTGTCTTCTTATGTCACTGGAGAATCGCCCAACACCTGCGGCGTATGCTCGCCGGCCAAGGCCGTGCGCTGGCAGCAGACGCCGCAGGGGCTGGAGTCTCGTCTCAATGGCGTACTGCTTGATCGTTATGAAGACGGCGAGAACGCTGGCTATCCCACCTTGTGCAAGGGGCGCTTCGAAGTGAACGGCGATACTTATTACGCCATCGAAGAGCCCGCCAGCCTCAATGCCATGGAATGCTTGCCAGAGATGCTGCGCATAGGCATCAAAGCGATCAAGATCGAGGGCCGCCAGCGCAGCCCGGCCTATGTGGCGCAAGTGACCAAGGCGTGGCGGCAGGCGATCGACGCCTGCCAGCGCGCGCCGCATGACTTCAAAGTGGCGTCCGCGTGGAGCGAGCAATTGAGCAAAGTGTCGGAAGGGCGGCAACATACGCTGGGGGCGTATCACCGACCATGGAAGTGAGCACAATGAAATTAGCCCTGGGCCCGGTGCTCTATTACTGGGATAAAGATACGCTGCTCAAGTTTTACGATGACATCGCGCAGACGCCAGTGGAGATTGTCTATCTGGGCGAAACAGTTTGCTCGCGGCGGCATACGCTGCGCACTGATGATTGGTTCGATCTGGCCGAACGCCTCACGCAAGCGGGTAAAGAAGTGGTGCTATCGACCCAAGCGCTGCTGGAATCGGAGTCGGATCTGAAAACCTTGCGCAAGCTCGCCTACAACAGCCGCTTCATGGTGGAGGCGAACGACATGGGCGCGGTGCGGCTGCTCGCGGGGACGACACCGTTTGCGCTTGGCCCGCACATCAATCTCTACAATCCCGGCACACTGAACTATCTGGCCACGCTGGGCGCGCGGCGCTGGGTGGCACCGCTGGAAATGTCGCGCCAAGCCCTGCAAGCGATGCAGCAGCAACGACCAAAGGGAATGGAGACCGAGGTATTCGTTTACGGTCGCATGCCGCTGGCCTTTTCCGCGCGCTGTTTCACCGCGCGCCACCATAACTTGCCCAAGGACGATTGCCAGTTCCGCTGCTTGGATTATCCCGACGGGCTCACGCTGCGCACCCGCGAAGGCCGGCCTTTTCTGGTGCTGAATGGCATCCAAACCCAGTCCGCCGGCGTCTACAATCTGATCTACGAACTGGCCGACATGCGCGCGCTCGGCGTGAACGTGGTGCGCATCAGCCCGCAGGCCCACCACACCAAAAAAATTATTCAGTTTTTCCGCGACTGCCTGAATGGCGACCTCGCGCCACAGACTGCGGCGGATCAAATGACGCGGCTGATGCCGGGCCACGCCTGCGACGGCTTTTGGCATGGCCGACCGGGTTTGGAGCAGGTAGGGCAAGGCCGGCCATGACGCCGCAAAATCCCGCCATCGCCGTGTTCGAAAGCGGCATCCAAAGCGGCGCCCGCAACCTGATGATTGACCGGGAACTGTTACGCCGGCATGCGACCGGCACTTGGCCGGACACGCTGCGCTTCCACCGCAGTCGGCCCACGGCCTGCGTCGGCTATCACCAGGCCATCGATCGCGAGTTGCGGCTGGATTACTGCGCCCATCACGGCATCGAAATCACGCGCCGCGTCACCGGCGGCGGCGCGCTGTATTTCGACGAAAATCAGCAAGGGATCAGCTTGATTGTCGGGCGCACGGGGTGCGAGGATCGCCTTTCCTGCGCACGGCTGCTGCAACTGTTTTGCGAGGCGTTGGCCGTCGGGCTTAAGGAACTCGGCCTGCAAGCCGCATATAAATTTCCCAACGATCTGGAAATCGGCGGGCGCAAAATCGCCTCGGCCTTTCTGGCGCGCGAAGGGGATTCCTGCTTGTTGCAGGCCATCCTGCTGTTGGACGTGGACATCCAAGCGATGCTGGAAGCGCTTCGGGTGCCGACGGAAAAGCTGTCCGCCGATGGATTGGCCGGCGCGCGCGAACGCTTGATCACCGCACGCCAATGCTTGGGCGAAGTACCGCCAGCGCAATCCATCGTGGCGGCCATATCGCGTGGAATCGCCTCGGTGATGGATATCTATGCGGATTTGAGCAACATCCAATCCGGGCCGGAGATCAGCCTGGATTTTGCGGCGGCGCAAGCATTCACCCGCCGCATCGACTGGAGTGGGGAAGCGGATCTGGAGGCCATCTGGAAGACGCCGGGCGGGGTGTTGCGGGCGCGGGTGGAATACGATGCACAGGCCGGAGAGATCAGGCGCGCGGCGCTGGCGGGGGACGTGTACCTGCATCCGGCGCACGTGTTCGCGCAACTGGAACAGGGCCTCGTGGGGTGGACGCCGTGCATGGTGGAGGGCGCGGTGCATCGAATCGTGGGCGCCGCGCGCGCAGAGCTGTTGGGTTTCTCCGCCGAGGACATCGCACGGGTGCTGCAACTCGCAGTGGAAAAAGCCGCCGCCAAAGACCGGCTGCAACTGAAAAACGACCGCCTGATGTTGCACCACGCGGACGGCAGTCTGCCGACGGAAATGATTTTGGCTCAGGCCGAAGTCATGTTGCTGCCGTATTGCGCCAAACCCGTATGGTGCAAGTGGCGTCAGCGTGAAGGCTGCCCCGAGTGCGGCATGTGCGAAGTGGGCGAAGTGTACCGCTTGGCGCGGGAGCGCAACATGCAGGCGATCACCATTACCAGCTACGAGCATCTCACCGCCACTTTGGCCGCTATGCAAGCCAAGGGAACGACGGCCTATATGGGCATGTGTTGCAGCAACTTTTTCATCAAGCGCCATCAAGCGTTTCAGGCGGCCGGCATGGCGGCGGTGCTGATGGATATCACCGGCGCCAACTGTTACGAACTGAAAGCGGAAAGCGCGGCCTACGCCGGATGCTTCGAGGCCCAGGCCAGCCTGGAGATGGAGACCGTGCGGCAGGTGATGCGCTTCGTGCCAGTCCGCGCGGATGCCAGCACAAACAAGGAGGCAAGAAAATGAAGATACCGCAGTTAACTTTCCCCGCGCCGCTGGCGAAGATGTTTTCCTTGCTGCCCCAGTATCCCCACTCGGTGCTGTTCACCGGGTTCCTCAACGCGGCGCTGTCCGCGCATATAAAACCGAGAGATTTGCAAGCGTTGCACGGCAAGCAGGTGTGCATCCGCTTGCGAGACGCTGGGATCGAGTTTCACTTCAGCGTCACGCCCACCGCCTTCGTTGCGCGCCGCCGTTCACTCCACCCCGACTTGACCATCAGCGCCGACGCACGCGATTTTCTGCTGCTGGGGTTGCGTCAGGAAGATGCGGATACGCTGTTTTTCAACCGGCGGCTCACCCTGGAAGGGGATACTGAGCTTGGCTTATTCGTGAAGAACACCTTGGATGCGCTGGAAATACCGGTGCTGGATATTTTTCGACCTGGCTCCAAAGCAGCGCATATATAAAGACATACAAATCTTAATATCCCCTTGACAGGCGATCTATAGGGGGTAATATTTGAACAGGCATACCACAAGATATTGTGGTTTAGTGTTTGTTCAGGAGAAGATCATGTCAATGCAAGTATTGGAAACATCGCTTAGGTCGTCCTTGATTTCCGTTCCACGCCAAGTCATCAAGCGTGACGGAAAGCCCGCACCGTTCGACGCGGCGAAAATTCGCTCCGCGATTCATCGCGCGGGCCAAGCCACGGGCGAATTCGGCGATATCGAATCCGACCTACTCTCGGCGCAAGTGGTGAAAGTGCTAATCCACAAATACCGAAGTGAAGCCGCCGCCATCGAGAACATCCAGGACGTGGTCGAGCAGGTGTTGATTTCCGCTAATCATTTCCAAACCGCGCGCGCCTACATCGTCTACCGCGAACAGCACAAGAAACTGCGCGAGGATCGCAAGACCGTGGTGGACGTGGGCGCATCCATCAACGAATATCTGGAGCAGCAAGATTGGCGCGTCAACGCCAATGCCAATCAGGGCTATTCCTTGGGCGGCTTGATCCTCAATGTCTCGGGCAAAGTCGTCGCGAATTATTGGCTCAATCACGTCTATCCGCCCGAAGTGGGCGAGGCGCACCGCAACGGCGACATCCACATCCACGATCTCGACATGCTGGCTGGCTATTGCGCCGGCTGGTCGCTACGCACCCTGCTCAATGAAGGGCTGAACGGCGTGCCGGGCAAGGTGGAAGCCGGGCCGCCCAAGCACTTTTCCAGCGCGGTGGGGCAGATCGTCAATTTCCTCGGCACGCTGCACAACGAATGGGCCGGGGCGCAGGCCTTCTCTTCATTCGACACCTATATGG
>JAUXTZ010000311.1 GCA_030681095.1 Burkholderiales bacterium | reverse complement strand
CAGACGACATCACCTTGCCTGCGCTGCAACTAGCGGCGGCCGCGACGCGTGCCTTCGCAAAAGCCGGCGCAGAAGCGCGTGTGGAAGTGCCGGCACTCACGCACGACCGGCGCGGCAAACTGCATCTCGCGCGCCCGGCATTGTATCTGCCGCATGACCCGCTGACGAGTTTGAAGGATGCAGACAAGGTGTCCTTGCTGGAAAAAATGGAACGCATCGCGCGCAGTCTCGATGCGCGCGTGAGCCAAGTCGTTGCCAGCCTCGCTGGCGAATATGATGTGGTGTTGGTAGCGCGGTCCGATGGCCTGGTGGCGGCCGATGTGCGCCCGCTCGTGCGCTTGTCCTTGCAAGTGATCGTGGAAGCTAACGGCAAGCGCGAGCAAGGCTCGGCCGGCGGCGGCGGGCGCTTCGACTATGCTTATTTCACCGAAGAAATCATCACCCAATACGCCAAGCTGGCGGTGCATCAAGCCATCACCAATCTCGATGCGCGGCCGGCGCCGGCAGGCAGCATGACCGTGGTGCTCGGCGCCGGTTGGCCCGGCATTTTGTTACACGAAGCAATCGGCCATGGCTTGGAAGGCGACTTTAACCGCAAAGGCAGTTCGGCTTTTTCCGGCCGGGTCGGTGAGCGGGTCGCCGCCAGCAGCGTGACGGTGGTGGATGATGGCACCATTGCGCGTCGGCGCGGTTCTCTCAACATCGATGATGAGGGCAACCCGACCAATTGCACCGTGTTGATCGAAGACGGCATCCTCAAAGGCTATATGCAGGACACGCTCAATGCGCGCCTGATGGGCGTGCCGGTCACCGGCAACGCACGGCGCGAATCGTTTGCGCATATCCCCATGCCGCGCATGACCAATACCTATATGTTGAATGGCGACAAAGATCCGCAAGAGATCATCAAGTCGGTGAAGCATGGCTTATACGCGGCGAATTTCGGCGGTGGCCAAGTGGATATCACCAGCGGTAAATTCGTTTTCTCCGCCGCCGAGGCTTACATGATCGAAGACGGCAAGATCACTTATCCGGTGAAAGGCGCGACCTTGATCGGCAACGGCCCCGACGTGCTAACCCGCGTGTCGATGATCGGCAACGACATGTCGCTCGATCCGGGTGTCGGCACCTGCGGCAAGGAAGGCCAGAGCGTTCCCGTTGGCGTGGGCCAGCCGACACTCAAAATCGACAGCCTTACTGTCGGCGGTACGGCCTAGTACCGTTCAGGCTTGGTGCGGCGTGCCTGCCTGCCGCACCGGGCTAGTGCCACCAACGCTTTATTCCCCTTGTTTATTGCTAATTTGGCGCTTGCATTGGCTGGCACAGCCAATGCTTGTAATGAAATAAGCACAAAACATTTAATGTTAACGTCATTAAAATAAGTGCTATATTTATAAGCGTATATTTTAAAATTACGAGGTGAAACCAATGTCTGTATCGAAAGCAACTCCAGCCGCAAAGAAATCAATGGCGGTAACGAAAGTGGCCGTGGCTAAAAAACCTTCCGCGAAAAAAGCCGCCGCTAAACCGGCAGCAAAGGCCGCGCCGACCAAAGCCGCAAGCCCTAAACCCGCCGCCAAGCCGGTCGCCAGCGCCAAAGCAAAAGGGGATAAGGCGCCCGCCGCCAAATCCACGCCAGCCAAAAGTAAGGCCGCCAAGGGCAATGGCGCAACGCTCATCACCCCTGAGCAGCGCTATCGCATGATCTGCGACGCCGCTTATTATCGTGCCGAGCGCCGCGGTTTCATCGGCGGCAATTCGGCTGAAGACTGGACGGCGGCCGAGGCGGAAATCGACGGCTTGCTCCTGAACATGCAGCACTAGCATTTGCCTCTCTGTTTTTGGGCTGGCACAGTTTGGGCGAGCGGGCTACCATGACGCGAACTATCGAAAGGAGTCGCGCATGGGCATTTCCGCATTTGTATTCTGGGGCCTGATCATTGTGGCCGGGGTGTACCTGGTCATGCTCTACAACAGCTTGGTTCAGGTTAAACACAATGTGTCCAAGGCCTGGGCCAATATCGATGTGCTGCTCAAACAACGCCACGACGAATTGCCCAAGCTGGTCGAAACCTGCAAGCAATATATGAAATTCGAGCAGGAAACCTTGGAACGCGTGATGCAAGCGCGCAGCCGTGTCGCCAGCGCCCGCGAAGCACAGGACATCGGCGCCTTGGGCCAAGCCGAGGGCGCGCTGCGCATGGGTTTGGGCAATTTGTTCGCGCTGGCCGAAGCCTATCCCGATCTCAAAACCAACGATACCTTTCAACACCTGCAAGCGCGCATCAGCGGCTTGGAAAACGCCATCGCCGACCGGCGCGAATTCTATAACGAGAGCGTCAATATCAACAACGTGCGCATCGAACAATTTCCCGATGCGGTCGTGGCGCGCACGTTCAACTTCAAACCCTTTGAGTTGCTAAATTTTCAAACCGAAGAAAAGCAGGATGTAAACATCAAGCAGCTCTTTAGCTAGCAGGCTGCGCAGTGCATCGCTCCAACCCGCTGGCGCTCGCCTCGGGCCTGCTTTTTTTGTTTGGGCTTGGGCTGCTGTGGTACGTGTCCCACGACTTTCCTGTCTCCAGTAAATTAGTTTTCAGTATTGGGTATTGCGCGGTTGCCAGCTTGGCGGGATTTTGGATGTGGCAGCATGGGCAACGTCTCGCGCGGATCATCGAAGATATTCCCACGAGTCGAATCGCCAGCGCGCCCCAAGGTTACGTCGAGTTGCTTGGGCAGGCGCGCGAGTTCGCAGACATGAGTTTGGTCACGGGCCTCTCAGGCACACCGTGTTTATGGTATCGCTGGCAAATAGCGCGCCGGGGCGGCGAGGGACACGGCAATGATCTCGTCGCCACGGTGATCTCACAGACTGTCTATATTCCCGACGAGCACGAAGAAAGCCAATCTTGCATCGGCATACAAGACAGCACCGGCGAAGCGGTGATCTTTCCTTATGGCTCGGAAATCATCGCGGCGCATCGTGAAACCTGGTACGAGGGGGACGCCCGCTTTACCGAAGAGCGCATCATGCCTGGCGATCCGTTGTATGTGCTGGGCGATTTTTCAACCCACACCCAATCCGAAAGGCCGTGGGATTTGGTGAATGAAGTTGCCTCGCAACTCAGCATTTGGCAAGCGGATAAGCCGTCGCTGCTGCGCCGCTTTGACCGCAACGGCAACGGCGTGCTGGACCCGGACGAATGGGAGATGATGCATCGCGAAGCTATTCGCAGTGCTAAGCAAAAGCAGATCAAAGAACTCGCCACCCCGATTGTGCACCGCGTGATGGCGCCGGATAACGGCTACCACTTCTTGATATCCTCCAAGCCGCCGCAAAAGCTGGCGAGCCATTATCGATTTTGGCGCACTTTCGGTCTCGGCCTGTTTATCGGCATGGGGGCGTTGGGGTTGTGGTTGGCGGGGTTGCGGCTGGTGATTTAGGGTAGTGCTGGTGCATGCTTGATTCTGGATGCTATCCTTCATGCTTTGGTTGCAGGAGTAAGCTGGATGAAAAATCTTGATAAATCCGAAAAGGAAATTTTGAGCGAATACGATAAAGGCTTGCTCAAATCCACGGCGCCTTCAAAGGCAAAATTGGCTAAATTCAAAGCTGCCGCTACCGCTACTTTTCGCAAGGAAAAGAAAAGCGCTTCAAGAAATCATCGTTTCTGAACCGCCCTGTTTATGGCAGGAAATTCAAAGAGCTTGTGCTCCAGAGAATCGCATAGGCATAATAAGTCCAAAATTTCGTTTATGGATGCTTGTACCCGTAACATTGCTTAAAACATCGAAGGAGCTATATGGGATATAACAAAAAAGTCGGGGTCATTTTGATGGCTGTGTCAGTGCTTGCCGCAATCTGGTTATTTCTTATTTCAGAGTGCATGATCTGCAGCGTAATAGAAGGTGTAAGCCCACTTGGTGGGGGCTATAGCCTGAAATTACTAGATGATTCTTTGGATATTTCTTACAAGTACATTTTTTTGGCCTGCCTTTCGATTTTTACGGTTGGGCTATTGTTTTTTCTTGATGCATTAAATGCACCTTTCAGATGCAAACTTGAGAAATATTTGGGCGGCTCAGCGAAATCCGATGCTGACTTACATTGATAGCCTTACACAGTAATAACAGAAAATACGTCTAGTGCGGAAGTGGTGGAGCCACCTACTTTTCGTGGTTGGAAAAATAGATTCACTATTTTTGCCTGTTACTACTGTGTTATGAACAGTAATTAAATCTCTACTGTTTTTATTTTTCTTGCTATCAATACAAAATGGGAACCCTCCTTGAGGGGACATGCTCCGTGGCAGTATGGTGTCACTTCGGCCGACAAATCGGTGACAACAGGAGAGCAAGCCATGTGTCCATACGAATTCATCAATAGAATCTTTGAAGCCAAGGCTGCTAAAAGCGGAGGTGTCGTTCGCCGCAATATTGCCGACGTAATAAAATTCTCATCGATTCCATACTTGGTTAATGAGGTTGAGGCGCGGGGATTTCATCTCATCGAAATTGAGGATCAATTTGTTATCTTCTGTAATTCTGGCAACTTCAAACTTTGGTGTTAAACCTTAAAGTGCGCCTGTAGGAAATAAGCCATTCCCCCACAAGTTAATAAAAACACCCCCGTTTGCACCCATGCCCAAACCAGAAACGCGCGCCCATGGTGCGCGTCGGGGTGATTCGATAGCAGGTAGGGGCGGCCATCGTGCGGTCGGCGCAGTAGATGCAAGCCGGCATGATCGGCATCGACCTGAAGCGCGTCTTTGATTTCCGCCCATGCGGTTTGACGCGCGCGTTCCCATTCTTCGCTGTCCAACTCGCCATCCTGATTGGCATCGAATCGCGCCAGCAAGGCAGGGCGGTCGCGCTTCCAGGCTGCGAGCAATTCATTCAGCAAGCGCTTCGCGCCCGGGTGCCGACTGGGGTCGGCGAGGGTGGCGAATTCACCCAGCGCATACAGTGCATCATCCTCCAGCAAGAGATATTCCGTGTATTTTCGCTCGCCCTCGTTCCAGGTGTTCTTGTGCCTGGAGATGATTTCCGCACCGGTCGGATCGACCAAGCAGGCGCCGCTGCCGTCATATAGCAGAAAAGCTGTGTTGCTGGTCTCGTCCAACTCGGTCTCCCATTCGTTGTTGCGTTTCACACGTACGATGCAGTGAAACCACAAACAGGGCATGTGTGACAGCAGGCTTTCAAGTTGGCTCTGGCCGGTGGGGCGGAGTTGCCCAGAGAGTTCGACAAAGCCTTGTGCGGCGGATGCAATGTTCGACGAGGCCGTGTCGTGGATGAGGCGATAGCGCCGGTGGTTGGAGCGCCATGCGAAGAGGCTGGTGGCGGCAATGGCGGCCATCACGCCTGCCCAAACCATTGGGCTTTCAAAGTAATCGGCAATCGAAATGCCGAAAAAGGCAACAGGCAGGATCGCGGCGTTATGCCACGATCCCATCCAGCTGTCGTTGATGCTGCTGCGGAAGGTGTTGAAGGAAAAGTGCATGGACTTTCCCGGACGGAAAGTTTGCTTAAAACTTCAGCGCTTGCCCGATGGTCATGGTTTGCAGCCGGGTTTTTACATTGTGTTTGCGCAGTTCCGTGCTGAAGGCTTCCGGCGTGCCTAGGAGTACCGGGAACGTGCCGAAGTGCATGGGGATAACGGTAGTGGGCTTTACTAGTTTCACCGCTTCCGCCGCACGTTCCGGCCCCATGGTGAAATGACCGCCGATGCAAGCGAGCATCACATCCACTTTACGGAACTTAGCGATCAGCGCCATATCGGAGAACAAATCGGTATCGCCAGTGTGATAAATCGTCGGGCCGTTTTTGACCGCAATCACGAAGCCGCCAGGGTGGCCGCCATCATGAATATTTTTGCCGTCTTCGTTCGTCACCGAAGAGCTATGCACCGCCGGGATGAAAGTGATTTTGACTTCGCCATCCAACAGGCTCAATTCGCCACCGAAGTTACCCTGGGTATCGAAGCCCATCTGTTCCTTGGGGAAACCGCCGTAGGTCACCATTCCCTTGCCGAGATCGAAGGTGCTTACCAGCCGCGCCCCGGTTTTCTTGGCGATTGCCACGCTGTCGCCGACATGATCCGCATGGCCGTGCGTCACCAAGATGAGATCGGCCTTGTCCAGCTTGGCCAGATCGTCTTTGCCGTTCTTATTAGATGGGTTGGTGAGCCAGGGATCGAGCATCAAAATTTTTCCGCTTGGTGTTTTGAGTTTAAACGCGGCATGGCCATACCAAGTCAATTCGGTGTTGCCCGCAGCTAAGGCAGCGGTGCTCAGCAGGGTGGTGGCGATAAAAACAAGAGTAGAAATAGAGCGCATGGGTTTCTCCGGCAAGGTTTATTTACGATCGTAAATGACGAAATGGTATTCGAAGCCATTTGGGCCTTCGGTGCGGTGCTTGTCGCGCGCCGTTTCGATCCACTGGCTTGTATCGAACTCGGGAAAGAACGCATCCCCGTCGAACACGCGTTGAATCTCGGTGAGGTAAATCCGGTGCGCAATAGACAAGGCCTGGCGATACAACTCCGCGCCGCCGACGAAGAACACCTCCGCATCGCCATGGCTCACGGTGAGCGCGGCATCGAGTGAATTGACCGCGAGGCAGCCTGGCACGGCGTAATCCGCATTGCGCGTGACAATCACCGTATCGCGGCCCGGCAAGGGCTTGCCGATGGAGTCGTAAGTTTTGCGCCCCATCACGATGTGATGCCCCATGGTCAGCGCCTTGAAATGCTTGAGATCCTCCGGCAACTGCCAAGGCAGGGTGTTGCGGATGCCGATGGCGCGATTGGCCGCCATGGCCGAGATAATCGAGATACGTGAATCACTCATACAGCCACCGGCGCCTTAATCGCGGGATGCGGGTCATAGCCATCCAGCGTGAAATCTTCAAATTTAAAATCGAAAATACTCGTCACCGCAGGGTTGATGCGCATCGTGGGCAGCGGTCGCGGTTCACGTGAAAGCTGCTCGCGCGTTTGATCCAGATGATTTGAATACAAATGCGCATCGCCCAGGGTATGCACGAAGTCGCCGGGTTTTAAACCGCATACTTGCGCCACCATCATGGTGAGCAGCGCATAAGAGGCGATATTGAACGGCACGCCCAGGAAAATATCCGCACTGCGTTGATACAGTTGGCAGGAGAGTTTGCCGTCCGCGACATAGAACTGAAAAAAAGCATGGCAGGGCGGCAGTTTCATTTTCTCGATTTCGCCTACATTCCAGGCCGAGACGATGAGGCGGCGCGAATCGGGGGTGCGCTTGATCTGCTCGATCACTTGGGTGATCTGGTCGATATGGCGGCCGTCGGCGGTGGGCCAGGAGCGCCATTGGTAGCCATACACCGGGCCAAGATTTCCTTCTGCGTCGGCCCACTCGTCCCAGATGGTGACTTTGTTGTCTTGCAGGTATTTGATGTTGGTGTCGCCTTTCAAGAACCACAGCAGCTCATGCAGGATCGAGCGCAAGTGGCATTTCTTGGTGGTGACGAGTGGGAAGCCTTGGCTTAAATCGTAGCGCATTTGATAGCCGAACACGGATTGCGTGCCGGTGCCGGTGCGGTCGGATTTTTGGTGGCCGTGTTCCAGCACATGTCGCATCAGGTCTAGGTATTGGCGCATGGGGTGCCGTTATTATTAGGGGTTGAGCGCTAGGGATTGCACGCTGTGGGATTGCCGGAAGCGTTCGCCGGCTTCCTTCAATGGCCTATTGTAGGCGTTCCCAAAGGCCAGATCAAAATCCTGATTATCTTGCACCGCTTGGAGAAAATCCTGAAACCGTGTCGCAGATTCTTGGCGTAAAAAATTCACGAACAAAAACGCCTGGCGGTAGAAAACGAATACATCCATGCCCCAATAATCCGCGGTATGGCGCTTAATCGGTGTGTCCCGACGATCGGGTTCGAACCCCTTGCCTTGGCGCAGCGTGGTAATGGTCTGCTCATCCGAGGCGTAATCCGCTCCACCGCCATTGGCGGCAAACGCTGCCAAGCCTTCATGAAACCAGGCAGGAACGGTGGAGGTGTAATGGCCGATTTGCTGCCCTAAATGTAGATGCGATAGTTCATGTGTGAGGATGGCGGATAAGCGATGCGCTTCGCGCCCGAACAATTGCGGCGCAAGAAACACGCGATTGTCCGGCACAGTGGCGGCGCTGGCGTTTGGCGTGCGCACATGGCGCTTGAAGCAGTCGACGCTACCACACACATGCACGGTAACCTCGCCCAGAAACGCGCGGCCATGCGCGGCCTCTACTTGCTGAATGGCGGCGGGCAACAGCGCGGCGACTTGGCCGGCGGCGTTTGCAGCACCCGCTTCATAGCGTATGCGATGATCGGCGGCGAGCGAGTGGAACGATTCTGTAGAAATATGCGGCGAGGTGGCGCAAGCGGAGAGGAGCAGTGTCGCGCCGAGCGCGTAGAGAAGTTTCAACATGATGCCGCGCCGAGACAAGATTGCGACTTAATCTTCGATCCGACGCCAATGGCCATCGACCAGGCCTTCCATGGGACGAAAGCGCACTTTATAGGCCATTTTCTGGCTGTCCGCGATCCAGTAGCCGAGATAGAGATAGGGTAAGCCCAGCGCGCGGCAACGTTCGATTTGCCACATCACGTTGTAGGTGCC
>JAUXTZ010000309.1 GCA_030681095.1 Burkholderiales bacterium | reverse complement strand
GCTATCAAGCCTTTAAAGAGATCGGCGCGAAAGTAAGCCAGGCCTTGAATCAACTCGCCGGGAAAAAATCGTAGCGATTTTAGCTTGCTGGTCTGAGCATTGGCATCAACGCGCGGATCGACAGTGATTTTCACACTGGGCGCTTCAGGTTAGACTGTGCGCCAAATGTATCAACGCAGACCCTACTTCTCTACCACACCACTCTCTGCCCTCATTGAGCGAGCGTACCGATGAAAACGCAAAATCTCTGGTTTCTTCGGCACGGTGAGCAAGTGAGTGGGCCGTTTCCGGCTAAGCTGATATGCCGCGATTTAATGCTGGGGCGAGTGCAAGCCTCGGACGAGGCGAGCGTGGATCAAGTCTTTTGGTCGCCGGTAGGGGAGGTTCCTGATTTTAAAGAACGGATTAAGGTCAAACAACGCGTAGTCGGCCCGGCTGATTCGCCGATGGATTGGTATGAGGAGCGGCGTAAAGCGGCATTACGCTGGGCGGACGAACGACATAGCCGAGATCGGCGCGATGTGATCGAGACTAATCCGTTCATGATGAACAAGCGCCGTGCTGATCGCCGCCTGCTTACCGAAAGCGCGGAATGGGCGGCGTTGCGTCTACGCCATGCGGAGTGGGAGGCTGAACTCAAATATCGGCGTGACCGTTTTTTCGGCGTGGCCATGGTGTTGCTTGCACTGCTCGCCTTGGCGGTGTATGCGGTGTTCAACTTGGCGCCGGTCAATCCAGTGAAAGTCGGCTTTCACGGCCCCTATGCCGCTTGTTCTGAACCCGCTGCCAGCCAAGTCAATTGGGCGCGCTGCGACAAAAATGGCGCCTGGCTCAAGGGTGTGGACCTGACGAGCGCTTTACTCAGCGAAGCCCGCTTTAACGCCGCGAATCTGAGCCATAGCAATCTTTCCTACGCCAATCTGACGGGTGCCGATCTAAGTTTTGCAAATCTGCAGCAAACGAAACTGATTGGCGCCAACCTTACCTCGGCTAATTTGACCTACGCTGAGCTGCGCGATGCTGATTTGCGCCATGCCGACCTGCGCGGCGCCAAGCTTGATGCCGCCACCCTGATTGGTGCACGCCTGGATGATGCCACCTGGGTAGATGGCCGGCATTGCGTGGCGATTTCGGTCGGTGAGTGCAAGTAAATGGTTAAGCACATCACCTCCGCCGAAAACCCACAATACAAGCTGCTCAAGAAAATCGCCGCATCCTCGCGCAAGCGGCGCCAGTGTGGGAAAACACTACTCGATGGCGTGCATTTGTTGAATGCGCTGGCGGATGTGGGTGGCACGGCCGATTTAATTGCGTTAAAGGCGGGCAAGGACACCGATGCGGAAATTGAGCGTTGTCTGAGCCGCTTTCCCGATGTGCCACGTCTTATATTCAGCGAGGTGCTTTTCAATTCGCTATCGCCTGTCGAGCATCCTACCGGCGTGCTGGGCTTGATCAATACACCAACGCCCGCCAAACATCGACGCCAGTTCTGCGTGCTGCTGGAAGCGATTCAAGATCCCGGCAACCTCGGTGCGATGCTGCGCACGGCAGCAGCAGCGGGGGTGGACGCGGTGTATCTCTCCAAGGGTTGCGCTGAAGCCTGGTCGCCCAAGGCGCTACGCGCGGGCATGGGGGCGCAATTTGCCTTGGCCTTGTATGAACACGCCGATTTGGTCTTGATCGCACGCGAGTTGAAATCCCTCGTGGCAACCTCGCTCGAAGCTCAGCAATCCATTTACGATTTGGATCTTAGCGGCCCGGTAGCCTTTGTGTTCGGCAACGAGGGCGCGGGTCTCTCGGCAGCGTTACTTGATACCGCAACGCATCAAGTCAAAATCCCCATGCCGGGCAAAGTGGAATCCTTGAATGTGGCCACGGCGGCGGCGGTATGTTTGTTCGAGTGCGTGCGTCAGCGCGCGGGCAAGCCGCGTTGATGCATGATCGAGGAAGCGATTTCCTCGATCGACATGCGGCTGGAATCGAGATAGGGAATGTCCTGCATTTTGAACAGCGTTTCCGCTTGGCGTACCTCGGCGCGGCAGGTTTCTAAGCGCGCATAATCGCTATTGGGTTTGCGCTCTTGGCGAATCTGCGCCAGCCGCTCCGGGCTGATGGTCAAACCGAACAATTTGGCTTTAAACGGCTGCAGGGGCTTGGGCAACTGCGTCGACTCGAAATCATCCGGTGTAAGGGGATAGTTTGCGGCATACAGGCTGTATTGCAGCGCGAGATACAGGCAAGTTGGGGTTTTGCCGCAGCGCGATACGCCGACGAGGATGAGCTCGGCCTGATCGAGATGGCTGCCCAGCCCATCGTCGTGCGTGAGCCCGAAATTCACCGCATTGATGCGCGATAGATAATTGGGGCTCATGCCGTGCGCCATGCCGATTGCGCCTGAGGATTTTTCGCCTAGTTCCGCTTCCAGCGGCGGAATAAACGTGCCGAAATAATCGATAAACAAAGCGTTGGCGCCTGCGACTGTTGCGCGCAATTCAGGCTGCAAGATAGAGCTGAAGACGATGGGGCGGTGGCCGGTTTCCGTTATGCTGCGGTTGATCCAGTCGC
>JAUXTZ010000301.1 GCA_030681095.1 Burkholderiales bacterium | reverse complement strand
AGCACGATGTCCGTGCCGCGACCCGCCATATTGGTGGCGATGGTGACCACACCCGGCCGCCCGGCCTGCACCACGATATTGGCTTCGCTCGCATGCTGTTTTGCATTCAGCACTTGATGCGGCAGTTCTTCTTTTTTGAGTAGACCCGACAGAAATTCGTTGATCTCAATCGAGGTGGTACCGACCAGCACCGGCTGACCGCGCAGGTGGCAATCTTTGATATCAGCGATCACCGCAGTATATTTTTCCGTGAGCGTACGATACACCTGATCCATGCGATCTTGCCGCACCATGGCGCGATGGGTCGGAATCACGACGGTTTCCAGGTTGTAGATTTGCTGGAACTCGTAGGCCTCGGTGTCGGCAGTGCCGGTCATGCCGGAAAGCTTGGTGTAGAGACGGAAATAATTTTGGAAGGTGATCGAAGCCAGCGTTTGGTTTTCTTTCTGGATCGATGCGCCCTCTTTCGCTTCCACTGCCTGGTGCAAGCCATCCGACCAGCGCCGGCCGGACATCAAGCGGCCGGTGAATTCGTCCACGATCACGACTTCGCCGTCTTGCACCACATAATGCTGATCGCGGTGGTACAAGGCATTGGCGCGCAGCGCAGCGTACACATGATGCATGAGCGCGATATTCGCTGCGTCATACAGGCTGCTGCCCGGTGCGAGTAAGCCGGCTTCGGTCAACAACTCTTCCGCATGCTCGTGGCCAGCTTCAGTCAACAATACTTGATGCGCTTTTTCGTCCACGGTGTAATCACCGGGACCCTCTTCGCCTTCGACCTTCGTCAGCTTCGGCGCTAAGGCGTTGACCTTCACGTACAGATCGACGTTGTCTTCCGCTTGGCCGGAGATGATGAGCGGCGTGCGCGCTTCGTCGATCAGGATCGAATCCACCTCGTCGATGATGGCGTAGTTGAGTTTGCGCTGCACGCGTTCGCCTGAGCTGAACACCATGTTGTCGCGCAGATAGTCGAAGCCGAATTCGTTGTTGGTGCCATAGGTGATGTCGGCGGCGTAGGCTGCCTGCTTCGCCTCGTGATCCATCTGCGACAGGTTGCAACCGACGCTCAAACCCAGGAAGCGATGGATGCGCCCCATCCATTCTGCATCGCGGCTCGCCAGGTAATCGTTCACCGTGATGATGTGCACGCCTTTTCCGGTCAGTGCATTGAGGTAAGACGGCAACGTGGCCACCAGCGTCTTGCCCTCACCCGTGCGCATTTCACTGATTTTGCCGTCATGCAGCGCCATGCCACCGATCAATTGCACATCGAAATGGCGCATCTCCAGCACACGCTTGCCCGCTTCGCGTACCACGGCAAAGGCTTCAGGCAAGAGACTGTCGAGCGACTCGCCGTTGGTGACACGCTGCTTAAATTCTGAGGTTTTGGCTGCAAGCGCCTGATCGGACAAGGCTTGCATTTGCGGCTCAAGGGCGTTGATGGATTTTGCGGTTTGAGCGTACTGCTTGATCAGCCGCTCGTTGCGGCTGCCGAACACTTTTTTGATTAGGCCAGCGATCATGATTCTTCTTCGACAGATAAAGTTAAGGTGCAGTCACAGCGCTTGTTGCACGCCGCGAATGCACCTCAATATTGAGATACTAAAAGATCAGCCCGGCAGATTCAAATAACGGGTGGGGTTTTGCGGTGTGCCATTTAAAAGCACTTCGAAGTGCAGATGCGGTCCGGTGGAACGGCCCGTGCTGCCGACTTCGCCGATTTTCTGGCCGCGCAGCACTACATCACCTTCCTTCACTAACCGCTTGGAAGCATGGCCGTAGCGGCTTATCAGCCCGTTGCCGTGGTCGACTTCGAGCATATTACCATAGCCCGGATGGTAATCCGAGTAGATGACAATGCCGCCGGCAGCGGCTTTGATGGGCGTACCGGGCTCGGCAACAAAATCCACGCCCTCGTGCATCGCACGTTGGCCGGTAAAGGGATCCAAACGCCAACCAAAATTAGAGGAAAAGAAGCCAATCGAGACCGGGGGCGCGGTCGGTAACGCCGCTTTGCGCACTGACTCACGCGAGAGCATCGCATCCATCACGGCCAAGTGGTCAGACTTGTCATCCAGAATACGCGCAAGTTTGGACAACTCGCCCTCGAAATCACCCAGGCTCACCGACTCACCCGGCTTGAGCACGCCGCCGCGGCCCGGCTTACGATCAAAATTTATTTCTTCTTTCTTAATCCCCGCGACTTTCGCTACGCGCTCGCCCAACGCTTCCAAACGCATCACTTGCGCTTGCATTTCCCCGACTTTGATCGCCATGGCGGCCAGCCGCTGTTGCATGGCCTCGCGATTTTTTTCGGTTTCGGTTTGTTGTGAGGAAATCAGCAGTTTTTGCACCACAGGCACTTGCAGGCCGCCAAATTGGAACAGAATGAGATAACCGAACAGCCCGCTCATCGCCATAAACAACATCAGGCCGCCTGCGAGCAAGATGCCCGTCTGGCAACGGTCGACGCACAGCGTGCGGGCTTTGGAAAATTTGTTAGATACGAATATGATATTCACACACGACCCCATTCAAACTGTTGCGCCCATTTAGAACCATGACTGCACGCAAACTTGATACATTTCTTAGCGAGCCGGCTTCACCCTTGAACCGCTTAGCACTCGCGGCGCAACGGCTCAATGCAATCTCGCGCATCTGGGAAACAGTCGCGCCTATTGGTTTGGCGCGTTCTTGTCGGGTCGGCCGCCTGGATGATGGCGTGTTGACCCTGTTAGCCGATAACGGCGCAATTGCCTCAAAGATTAAGCAGCAATTGCCTAGTCTTCTGGAAAAACTTCAGCAGCGGGGGAGTGAAATTACTGGAATTCGGGTAGACGTGCAAGTGAAAATCCCGTCACCCGAAAGAGCGAGCGCACCAAAACAGGGCATTTCGCAACAAAGTTTGGCTAGCCTGGAAAAGTTGGATAACGAATTAGAAGCCTCCCCGTTAAAGGAAGCGCTTACTAACTTAATTAAACACCATCGGGAATCAAAGTAGCACGATGCGGCCAACCACGATTGCCGCAGCAATGACCAGCACCAGTACCACAGAAAATTTAAGTAATTGCCAAGCGAAGCGGAACCAGCGTTTATCTTTCAGCATCACGCCGACAATCACCGCGCCGACGATGGCCAGCCCCACGATCAGTAGATAAAAGCGAAGAAATAATAGGGGCATGGCGGCCTAGGTTTTTCCCAGTGAACCCCGTGTTCCGCGTGGTTCGCCGTTTTAATTAGGCGTTTTGCGCCTGGAGCCGGGCAAATCCCGCCGGTGCTTCTTCCAGGCGATTGAAGGACACATATTCCCAAGCGGTTTCATCCGCGAGCAGGCCGCGCAGCAATTGGTTGTTCAGCGCATGACCGGACTTATGTCCAGTAAATGCGCCAATCAGCGGGTGACCCAATAAATAGAGGTCACCAATTGCATCCAAGGCCTTGTGTTTGACGAATTCGTCGTCGTAGCGCAAGCCGTCGGTGTTCAACACTCGAAACTCGTCCATCACGATCGCGTTATCCAGGCTACCGCCCAGCGCCAAGCCATTGTTGCGCAGGTATTCCACTTCGTGCATGAAGCCGAAGGTACGGGCACGGCTGATTTCCTTGATGAAGGAGGTATCGGCGAAGTCGACCGTAACCGCTTTGCCGGAATGGTCGAATACCGGATGCTTGAAGTCGATACTTAAAGTGACACGAAAGCCGTTATAGGGCTCCAACTTGACCCACTTGTCGCCATCCGTGATCTGGATCGTCTTTTTCACGCGGATAAAGCGCTTGGGAGCGTTTTGCTCTTCCACCCCGGCGGATTGCACCAGGAATACGAAGGGACTGGCTGAACCATCCATGATCGGCACTTCGGAAGCGGTCAAGTCTATATATACATTGTCGATGCCGAGGCCGGCCAAAGCCGACATCAAGTGCTCGACCGTATTCACTTTCACCCCATCTGCTTCCAGCGCCGAACACATACGGGTGTCGGTCACCTGGAAAGGGTCCGCCTTGATCGTTACCGGCTGCGGGAGGTCAACCCGCCGGAATACGATCCCGGTGTCGGCTGCTGCCGGACGCAAGGTGAGGGTTACCTTTTGCCCGGTATGCAAACCAACGCCGGTGGCGCTGATTACGTTCTTTAATGTACGTTGCTTAATCACGCTTCAATCCCAAAAAGTGCTCATACGCCAAAAAACGCGCATTTTATCATAGCGTTGACCTGTCCCCAGAATTTAGGGGGAACAAGCCCCTAGGCCTTAGCCCATGCGTTCAGCCAAACCGCGCGACTGGCTAGTCCGCTTGTTTACGCAAGAAGGCGGGGATGTCGAGCAAATCGACACCCGACGCTTTCATTGCTTCCACCGCCGCCGCACGCCGCCCGGAGCGAATCACTGCGGGCGCATCTGCTTCGGCATAACCCATGTCATGCGCAAAGCTGTCGGTGCCGGTCTTGACGATGGTAAGCGGCTTGGGTAAACGAATCTGGGAAGGCATGCCCAGACCGGTCGCCACCATAGTCACGCGCAAATCATCGTTCATGCTCTCATCAAATACCGCACCAAAGATCACGGTCGAATCCTCCGCGGTGAATTCGCGGATGGTGTTCATGACTTCGTGAATCTCTTTCATCTTCAGCGAATGGCTGGCGGTGATATTCACCAACATGCCGCGTGCACCGGACAGGTTTACATCTTCCAGCAAGGGACTTTTCACCGCTTGTTCCGCCGCACGCCGCCCACGTTCCGCGCCTTGCGCCTTGGCCGAACCCATCATCGCCATGCCCATCTCGCTCATCACGGTGCGCACGTCGGCGAAGTCCACGTTGACCAAACCGGGGCAGCTGATTACTTCGGCAATGCCGGAGACCGCGCCATGCAGCACTTCGTTGGCTGCCTTGAACGCATCCAGCACCGACACATCGTCGCCCAATACTTGCATCAATTTTTCATTTGGGATGATGATC
>JAUXTZ010000299.1 GCA_030681095.1 Burkholderiales bacterium | reverse complement strand
AGAAGATCATCATGGCGACGTAGCCGAATAGACCGATCTCTTCCAACACCACGGCCCAGGGGAAGAGAAACGCAATTTCCAAATCGAACAGGATGAACAAAATGGCGACGAGGTAGTAACGCACATCGAATTTCATGCGTGCATCTTCAAATGCTTCAAAACCACATTCGTAAGGGGATAGTTTTGCACTGTCAGGGCGATGTGGGGCCAGCAAAAACCCCATGCCCATGGCGATGACGCCGACGGCCAGGCCAACGACGACGAACAGCAAAACGGGGAAATAATTCTCCAGCACTCTCCTCCACTCCCGGCTGGTATTGAGACCAGCGCGCCAATAAAACCGTCGCTTTTGCGACTAGTGAATTGTTATTTTGAGTGCTCAGTCTAGTTGCCATGGGAACTTGATGTCAAGCTCCCGGCACTATATTTTATTATTTTAAATCATTAACTTATGTGATTATTTTCACTTATTCTCACATAATGTTCATTTATGGTGCCGACGGCGAGACTCGAACTCGCACGGCTTGCGCCACCGCCCCCTCAAGACGGCGTGTCTACCAATTCCACCACGTCGGCAAAGCTTTTAAGGGCTATTAATTGGGAATATCTTTAGCCTTGGAACCACTCGGTGCAGCAGGTTGCTGCGGCGCTGCTGGAGCCTGGGACTGAGCAGGCGCTAGTTCCTTCACCGTCATCGGTGCATGCTGTTTAGCAAAAGCAAAATAGGTCAGCCCCATGCTGGTCAAGAAGAAGACAGTCACCGCGACGGCGGTGGCGCGGCTCAAGAAATTGGCCGAGCCTGATGCGCCAAAGAGGCTGCCGGACGATCCGCTGCCAAACGCCGCGCCCATGTCCGCGCCTTTACCATGCTGCAGCAATACCATGCCGATTACCGCCAGTGAGGCAATGATATGCAGTATCCAAACCAGAGTTTCCATGATTAAACCTTATGCAACCTTAGCGGCTGCTTTGCAAATTGAGACAAATTCATTGGCATCCAACGACGCGCCGCCGATCAAACCACCGTCGATATCCGGCATCGCGAACAGTTCGGCCGCATTCGACGCTTTCACGCTGCCGCCATACAAAATCATAATATTCTCGGACAAGCCCTTATTCTGCTCAGATAGTAAAGCACGAATATAAGCATGCACTTCTTGCGCCTGTTGCGGCGTCGCGGTCTTGCCGGTGCCAATCGCCCACACCGGCTCATACGCGATCACGCAACGGCCAAAGCCTTCCATTCCCGCCTTATCCACAACGGCTTGCAGCTGGCGCTCCACGACATTGGCGGTAATGCCTTTTTCGCGCTCTTCCAGCGTCTCACCTACACACAAAATGGGGATCAGCCCGCCTTTCTGTGCTGCGACAAACTTTTCCGCCACCATCGCATCGTCCTCGCCATACAAAGCACGACGCTCTGAATGGCCAACAATCACAATGCTGCAACCGAGATCGCGTAGCATGCTTGCCGACACTTCCCCGCTATAGGCGCCTTTTTCATACTGGCTCACATTTTGCGCGCCCCACACAATTTCACCGCCTTGCAGCGCAAATTGCACTTGAAAAATATAGGGAAAAGGCACGCAAACAGCGCAATGCATGCCTTTGACCCCTGCCATGCCTGTCACAATTTCATCCAGCAGGGTCTTGTTGCTGATCAAACTGCCGTGCAGCTTCCAGTTGCCAACAACCATCCGCTCGCGCATAGCTTTCCCCGTATTCGCAAAGGGGTGCATGTTAGCGAGTTACCTTTAACGGGTCAATCCCAAACCCCTGTTAATCAATGAGCTATGCTGAATTTTGAGTTGTCACAATTCAGTAACAATCGACGGCTAGTATGCACGCCGTAGCAACGTAAATCCCCAAACTTATGGAGGTAGCCCCAAATGTTCCAACGTAACTTTTTCAAACAACTCGCCCTAACCGCCTGTGTCGCTGGCGCCTTCGGCGGGTTTGCACCGGTGGCAAGCGCCGCCGACCAGATTATCAAGATTGACGGTTCCAGCACGGTTTACCCGATTACCGAAGCGGTAGCCGAGGAATTCCAGAAATCCAAAAAAGGCGCGATCAAAGTCACGGTGGGCATTTCCGGCACCGGCGGCGGTTTCAAAAAATTCTGCCGCGGCGAAACCGATATTTCCGACGCCTCGCGCCCGATCCTGAAAAAAGAAATGGAAGCCTGCGCCCAAGCCGGCATTAAATATATCGAGTTGCCCGTAGCTTACGAAGGCATCACCGTAGTGGTTAATCCACAAAACACCTGGGCCAAAAGCATCACCGTAGCCGAATTGAAAAAAATCTGGGAACCCGCCTCCCAAGGCGTCGTTACCAAGTGGAATCAAGTCAATCCGGCCTGGCCCGATGCGCCGATCAAATTGTTTGGCCCGGGTGCCGACTCCGGCACGTTCGACTACTTCACCGAAGCGATTGTGGGTAAAGCCAAATCCAGCCGTGGCGATTACACCGCCTCGGAAGACGACAATGTGCTGGTGCAAGGTGTGTCGCGCGATAAAAACGGCATCGGTTATTTCGGTCTGGCGTATTACTTAGAAAACCAGAAAAAGCTGAGGGCGGTGCCGGTAGCAGAAAAAGTGGGAAAAACACCGGTCGCAGTTTCGATTGAAACGGTCAAGAACGGCTCCTACCAGCCACTCTCACGCCCGATCTTCATCTATGTCTCGGACAAAGCGTACGACCGTCCCGAAGTCAAGGAATTCATCCAGTATTACTTGAAGCAAGCGCCCAAACTCGTGGCCGAAGTCAAATATGTACCCCTGCCCGATTCAGCTTATAAGCTGGCGTCTGATAATTTCGCCAAGCGCAAGCTCGGCACCGGTTTCGGCGGTGAAGCGGAAGTGGGTGTGCTGATCGAAGAGTTGCTCAAGCGCGAAGGTAAACACTAAAAAACGTAGTAAAACCATCGGAGTGGCCCTATGCCACCCCGATTTTGTTTGCCGGGGAACCTGTCCTGAAGGTAATCTATGCGGGTTAACTCCGAACCCCATACAACACTGAATAATTCAGGGGTTCATATTTAATGAATAGCCCGGCTCAAATAATGAACGAAGATTTCTCCCTTCCTGTCAGTTCTCGTCTGGCGTTCCGCTTTTCGCGGCACCTGCGCGAACGCATTATCGAATTCATTTTATTTCTTTCCGCCTGCATCGCGGTTTTGACGACGCTCGCGATCGTGGTGATTCTGGTTTACGAATCCATCCCATTTTTTCAGCATGTCTCGCTCAAGGATTTTCTGACCGATACGCAATGGACGCCGCTGTTCGACGATGCCCATTACGGCATTATGCCCTTGGTGTCGGGTACGCTGGTGACCACCGGCGTTGCACTCTCGGTCGCGATTCCGCTCGGCACCATTATCGCCATCTATCTGAGCGAATTTGCCTCACACAAAGTGCGCGAGATCGTCAAACCCTTCTTGGAATTACTGGGCGCAGTGCCCACCATCGTGTTTGGCTATTTTGCGCTGGTGTTCGTCACGCCCTTGTTGCAAAGCACCATTCTGCCCAACCTGCCTGGTTTTAACATGCTCTCGGCCGGTTTGGTCATGGGCATCATGATCATCCCCTATGTTTCTTCACTCAGCGAAGACGCCATGCATGCGGTGCCGATGCACATGCGCGAAGCTTCCTATGCCATGGGCGCAACCCGATTTCAAACCGCATTCCGTATCGTCACGCCAGCCGCATTCTCGGGCATCGCGGCCGCTTACATTTTAGGCATCTCACGCGCCATGGGCGAAACCATGGTGGTCGCGGTTGCCGCCGGCATGCAGGCGAATATGACGTGGAACCCGATGGAGCCGGCAGAAACGATGACCGCTTATATTGTGCAAGTGAGCTTGGGTGATCTGCCCCATGGCAGCATTGGTTACCAGACCATCTTCGCGGTGGGATTAACGCTAATATTCATGACTTTGGCATTCAATATCATGGGGTTCTTGCTCACCCGTCGCTTCCGGGAGCGTTACTAAAATGACCGCACCTAACGAACAACACATCCAAGAAATTCGCGCCCTGATCAAAACACATAAGATCTGGGACAAGGTATTCGCCATCGTTGGTTTGCTCTCCATGTTGGTGGGCGTCACCACGCTCATCGTGCTGTTCGCCAATCTGGCGATCGACGGCATGCCGCGTTTATTGTCGTGGGATTTCTACACTTCCTTCCCCTCGCGCCGGGCGGGGTCGGCGGGCATTCTTTCAGCCTGGGTCGGTACTACCTTGGTCATGCTGGTGACCGCCGTCTCGGCGGTACCGATCGGCGTCGCCGCTGGTATTTATCTAGAAGAGTACGCAGCCAAAAACTGGTTCACCGCCATTATCGAGATCAATGTCACCAACCTCGCCGGCGTGCCTTCCATCGTGTATGGCCTGCTCGCCTTGGGCTTATTCGTATACAAATTCGGCTTGGGACAAAGCATTCTCGCCGCTGGCCTCACCCTGGCATTGCTGATCTTGCCGGTGGTGATCGTCGCCACGCGGGAGGCTATCCGCTCTATTCCGCAAGCCATCCGTGAGGCCGCTTACGCCGTGGGCTCCACGCGCTGGCAAGTGGTGCATGACCACGTCTTACCCTATTCCACCGGCGGCATTTTGACCGGTGTGATCATCGGCCTGTCGCGTGCGATCGGCGAGACCGCACCCATCATCACCATCGGCGCTTTGACCTTCATCGCCTTCCTGCCGGATTCACCCTTTAAAGGTGAATTCCCCTACATCTCTTTTGATTGGATCATGGCGCCTTTCACGGTGATGCCGATCCAGATGTTCAGTTGGACATCCCGTCCGGAACAAGATTTTCAAATCAACGCGGCAGCAGCCGGCATGGTGCTGCTGGGTATGACACTACTCATGAACGCGCTAGCAATTTACCTGCGCTATCGGATCCGAAGGAATATCAAATGGTAGAACTGGCTGAAATATCCGCCCTGAATGAAGTTAAAGATGCGGAGGGCATGGTTGTCAAACCGAAAGCAGAGGCCAAAGACCTGAGCTTCTACTATGGCGCTTTTCAAGCGCTAAAGAACATCAACATGCCGATCGCCGACAAGCGCGTCACTGCGTTGATCGGCCCATCTGGCTGCGGCAAATCCACCTTCTTGCGCTGCTTCAATCGTATGCATGACCTTTATCCCGGTAACCGGTACCAAGGCAAAATTGTCCTGCAACCGGACAACACCAACATTCTCGGGGCCAAGGTCGATCCGATCGAAGTACGCATGCGCATCAGCATGGTGTTTCAGAAGCCCAATCCTTTCCCCAAATCGATTTACGAAAATGTCGCCTATGGCCTGCGCGTACGCGGCTCGCGCAGCAAACGCTCGTTGGACGATAAGGTGGAGGAAGCCCTGCGTGACGCGGCGCTGTGGGATGAAGTCAAGCATCGGCTGAATGATTTGGCATTCAATCTTTCTGGCGGGCAACAACAGCGCTTATGCATTGCCCGCGCGCTCGCTACCGATCCTGAAATCATGCTGTTCGACGAACCGACTTCCGCACTCGACCCGATCGCTACCGCCAGCATTGAGGAACTGATCTCAGAGCTCAAGAGCAAAGTCACCATCCTCATCGTCACCCACAACATGCAACAAGCGGCACGCGTGTCCGACTTCACCGCCTTTATGTACATTGGCGAGTTGATCGAATTCGGCGTCACCAACAACTTGTTCGTAACGCCCGCCAAGAAACAGACTGAAGACTACATTACCGGCCGCTTCGGTTAAGCGCCTTCCAAACCTTTGTAGCTGCGAAATTGCGGGAGAACTATTCTAGCTTTCCCCGCATTCTCCGCGTCCCTGTACCCCGGAGGGTAGGCTACGCGCTAGTTCATACGCTACCCCCGCCGCTCGGCGCGCCGCCAAAATCGGCTACAATATCCGTTTTCGAAATCACCTCTTGGAGTTCTGCTTATGTCGATGTCGGACCGCGACGGCGTAATTTGGTACGACGGTAAAATGGTGCCGTGGCGCGACGCCACCACCCATGTTCTGACCCACACCCTGCACTATGGCATGGGGGTGTTCGAGGGCGTGCGCGCCTACAAAACCGATCAAGGCACGGCGATTTTCCGTTTGAAAGAGCACACCGACCGCCTATTCCGTTCGGCGCATATCCTCGGCAAGAATAGGCCCTACTACAAGCAAACCATTTCGGCTGCGCCGCTCGCCTCCGTGCGCGACAACAAGCTCGACTCCGGCTACCTGCGTCCGATGGCTTTCTTCGGCTCGGAAGCCATGGG
>JAUXTZ010000295.1 GCA_030681095.1 Burkholderiales bacterium | reverse complement strand
CTCATGGCGATCAAGGACGTCGCGGTGTCCAGCGGCTCCGCTTGCACCTCCGCCAGCCTTGAGCCGTCTTATGTTTTGCGTGCCTTGGGCCGCAGCGACGAATTGGCGCATAGCTCGACTCGATTTACTATCGGCCGCTTTACCACCGAAGAAGAAATCGACTTCACCATCGACCTTGTCAAAAGCAAAATCGGCAAACTGCGCGAATTGTCCCCGTTGTGGGAGATGTTCAAAGACGGCATCGACATCAATTCGATTCAGTGGGCAGCACACTAATTACTTAGCAGGAGAACGATCATGGCATACAGCGAAAAAGTTTTGGATCATTATGAAAACCCACGCAACGTCGGTTCCTTCGGCAAAGAAGATGACGACGTTGGCACCGGCATGGTGGGCGCGCCCGCCTGCGGCGACGTGATGAAGCTGCAAATCAAAGTCGGCAAGGACGGCGTTATCGAAGACGCCAAGTTCAAGACCTACGGCTGCGGTTCCGCCATTGCTTCCAGCTCGCTCGTGACCGAGTGGGTAAAGGGCAAAACGCTGGATCAAGCGATGTCGATCAAGAACACCCAAATCGCGGAAGAACTCGCCCTACCGCCGGTTAAAATTCACTGCTCGATTCTGGCGGAAGATGCGATCAAAGCCGCGGTCGCCGACTACAAGCAAAAGCACGGCGCAGCGGCGGCCCCCGCCGCCGCAGCGAAATAATTCGAGGTTTGAAATGGCGATCACGCTGACCGAAAAAGCCGCCACGCATGTAAAAAACTTCATCGCCAAGCGCGGCAAAGGCGTCGGCTTGCGTTTTGCCGTGCGTACCACGGGTTGCTCCGGCCTCGCCTATGTGCTCGAATTCGTGGATGAGGTGAAAGATGAGGATCAGGTGTTCGAGAGCAACGGCGTGCAAGTGATCGTCGATGCGAAAAGCCTCGCCTATGTCGATGGCACCGAGCTCGACTACACGCGTGAAGGCTTGAACGAAGGGTTTAAATTCAACAACCCCAACGTCAAGGATAGCTGCGGCTGCGGCGAGAGTTTTAACGTATAAGCTGGAAGCCGGTAGCGAAAGCATTCGCTATAATGCGCAGTTAACGCACCGTTTTAGCCACCGGAACCACACAAGCAGCTGCTCGCTTCATGATCGATTTTTCCAAAAATCACTTCCAACTTTTCGGCCTGGAACCTGCGTTCCAACTCGACTTGGCGCGCCTGGATCAAAGTTTTCGCGACCTCCAGGCACAAGTGCATCCGGATAAATTCAGCCATGCCCCGGATGCCGAGCGCCGGCTGTCGATGCAATGGTCCACGCATGTGAACGAAGCCTATCAAACCCTGAAGCAGCCGATCAGCCGCGCACGCTATCTGTTGAAACTGCACGGGGTGGATACCCAGGAAGAAACCAACACCGCGATGCCCAACGATTTTTTGATGGAACAGATGGAATGGCGCGAGGCGATCGGCGAAGCGAAGGACGCCGCCGATGCGACCGAGCTCGATCATCTCGGCGCCAAGCTGCGCCAAGTGATGCATCACTTGCAAGACGATATAGGGCAGCGCCTGGATCAAAGTCACGACTACCCGGGTGCCGCGGAGGCGGTGCGTAAGTTGCGCTTTCAGGAAAAGCTGCGCGAAGAAATCAATGATGCATTGGAAGCGCTGGAGGCCTGATGGCATTATTACAAATAGCCGAACCGGGCATGAGCACCGCGCCGCACCAACACCGCTTGGCGGTGGGGATCGATCTCGGCACCACCAACTCATTGGTGGCCACCGTGCGTAGCGGCATGAGCGTGGTATTGAGCGATGATGACGGACGCCCCATGCTGCCCTCCATTGTGCGCTACAGCGACGCGAGTGCAGTTGAAGTCGGTTACGTTGCGCTTGCCCACCAATGCACCGATCCACAGAACACTATCGTTTCGGTCAAGCGCTTCATGGGCCGCGGCTTGAAAGACATTCCGCATACGCACGAAATGCCCTACAAATTCGTCGATGCGCCAGGCATGGTGCAACTCAAGACCTGCGCCGGCATTAAAAGCCCGGTGGAAATATCCGCCGACATTCTCAAAGCGCTACGCGCGCGTGCCGAGAAGGCGCTCGGGGGCGAGCTGGTCGGCGCGGTGATTACGGTGCCCGCCTATTTCGATGACGCCCAGCGCCAAGCGACCAAGGATGCGGCCCGGCTAGCCGGCCTCAACGTGCTGCGCTTGTTGAATGAGCCCACCGCCGCCGCCGTGGCCTACGGTTTGGATAATGCGGCTGAAGGGGTGTACGCAGTCTATGACTTGGGCGGCGGCACCTTCGATATTTCGATCTTGCGCTTGCAAAAAGGCGTATTCGAGGTGCTCGCTACCAGCGGCGATTCTGCGCTCGGCGGCGATGACTTCGATCGCCGGATATTTTGCTGGGCGCTAGAAGAATCCACCCTCTCCCCGCTCAACGCTCAGGACACGCGTCTATTGATGGCCAAGGCACGCGAAGTAAAAGAGGAGCTCACCTACCACGGCGACACGCGCTTTACTGCCGTGCTCTCCACGGGCGAGATGATGGACCAGCCCATCACCAGTCATACCTTGGCAGAATTGACCGAAGGCTTGGTAAAAAAAACCCTGACACCCACGCGCAAAGCGCTGCGCGATGCGGGCTTAACACCCGAGGACATTAAAGGCGTGGTAATGGTCGGTGGTGCGACACGCATGCCGCACATTCAACGTGCCGTCGCTGAATTCTTTAAGCAAACACCGCTCACCAATCTGGATCCGGATAAGGTCGTCGCCCTCGGTGCGGCGATCCAAGCGGACATTCTTGCCGGTAACCAGCGCGGCGAGGAAATGTTGCTGCTCGACGTGATCCCGCTCTCGCTCGGCATCGAAACCATGGGCGGGATGCCGCGCAACTCGAAGCGAGCGAGCGAGCGGCAGTCCGATACCAATTCGCGCTCGCCTTGCACTACATGAAAGCTCATCGCGGTCTGGCCGTCGTTGTAAGTGGTGAAATCTTGGC
>JAUXTZ010000274.1 GCA_030681095.1 Burkholderiales bacterium | reverse complement strand
TGCAACCTGGTCAACGCCGGCGAGCAGGCGGGTATTTTGGATAGTGTGCTGGAACGGCTTGCCGACTATAAAGAAAAAATCATCGCCATCAAGAGCAAGATTAAATCCGCGCTGTTCTACCCGGCCGCGATCATGGTGGTGGCCTTTGTCATTACTGCCGTTATCATGATTTTCGTGATCCCGGTTTTCGCCGACTTGTTCAAAAGCTTTGGCGCCGATTTACCCGCACCGACTCAGGTGGTCATGGCGATATCGAGCTTTTTCATTTCTTATTGGTGGGCGATCTTCGGCATTGTGTTCGGTGGCACCTGGTTCTTCTTCTACAGTTGGAAGCGCTCGAAAAAAATGCAGGACGTCATCGACCGGCTCTCTCTTAAGGTGCCAGTTTTCGGCGAATTGTTGGAAAAGAGCGCCATCGCACGCTGGTCACGTACGCTGTCGACCATGTTCGCCGCTGGGGTGCCGCTGGTCGAAGCCTTGGAATCCGTTGCCGGCTCCGCGGGTAACCAAGTGTACTTCCATGCCACTAAACGCATTCAAGGCGAAGTCTCGACCGGCACCAATCTGACCGCCGCCATGCAGAACACAGATTTATTTCCCAATATGGTGATCCAGATGGTGCAAATCGGCGAGGAATCGGGACAGCTCGATTCCATGCTGAGCAAAGTCGCTGATTACTACGACCGCGAGGTGGACGACATTGTGGAACGCTTATCCGCCCTGCTTGAGCCGATTATCATGGTGGTACTGGGCGTGCTGATCGGCGGCCTCGTCATTTCGATGTACCTGCCGATTTTCAAAATGGGCCAAGCGGTCTAAGCGGACGCCCACACATGATTTCAGAAATTCTGGCACTCGCCCGAGAGGTGCCGGCGTTGTTTGTCGGCTTTGTTATCTTGCTCGGCCTCATCATCGGCAGCTTTCTAAATGTCGTTATTCATCGTCTGCCAAAAATGATGGCGTGCGAGTGGCGCCTATTTTGCGCAGAGCTCGACGAGAAACCCGCACCGAACGCCGAGCCATTTAATCTCTTCACCCCGCATTCGCGCTGCCCGGCTTGCGGCCATGCGATTCGTGCGATCGAGAACATTCCCCTCTTAAGCTATGCCTTCTTGCGCGGTAAATGCCACCATTGCGGCGCACCGATCTCCCCGCGCTATCCGATCGTAGAGGCGCTCACCGGGGTGCTTTCCGGCTATGTGGCTTGGCGTTTTGGGGTAAGTTTTGTCACGTTAAGCGCGCTGCTATTTTGTTGGGCGCTGATCGCACTGACTTTCATCGATGCGGATACGCAACTATTGCCCGACCAGATCACGCAGCCGTTGATCTGGCTTGGTTTGCTCGCGAATCTGGGCGGCTTATTCACCGATATTCAATCCTCGGTCATAGGCGCGGTCGCGGGTTATTTTTCTCTGTGGACCGTGTATTGGCTGTTCAAACTGGTGACCGGCAAAGAAGGTATGGGCTATGGTGATTTCAAGCTGCTTGCCGCGATTGGCGCTTGGCTCGGCTGGCAGCTGTTGCCGGTGGTGATCTTGCTCTCCTCCCTGGCGGGTGCGATTATCGGGGTGAGTCTCATCCTGCTCGTGCGCCACGAGCGAAGTCAGCCGATTCCGTTCGGCCCCTACCTCGCTGGGGGCGGCATCATCGCCTTGCTGTGGGGGCAGGATTTAACCCAGGCTTATTTGAACTGGTTGCATTAAGCGATGTGATGACAGCCTTTTGCATCGGCCTCACCGGCGGCATCGGCTGCGGAAAATCTACGGTTGCCCAGCTCTTCGCCGAACTGGGCGCGGCCATTATCGACACTGACGCCGTATCCCACGCACTCACGCAGCCGGGCGCGACAGGCTTTAAAGCAATCATTGATCGGTTCGGCACCAGTTATCTGCAGCCCGATGGCACGCTCGATCGCGGCCAGCTGCGCACGCTGATCTTCTCTGATACAGCCGCGAAGCAAACATTAGAATCGATCTTGCACCCACTGATTTATGCTGAAGTGCTTGCCGCGATCCATGCCTGCCAAGCGCCCTATGCCGTGATCGTGGTTCCCCTGCTGTTCGAGACCGGAAATTACCTACCGCTGATTCAACGCAACCTGGTGGTGGATTGTGCCGAGGCAAGCCAAATCGCACGCACCACGGCACGCAGTAAGTTATCAGAGACCACAGTGCGCGCCATCATGGCCCAGCAACTCGCACGCAACGCACGGCTTGCTCGCGCCGACGACATCATCCGCAACGAAAATGGCTTGGATACCCTCCGTGCCCAGGTTGCAGCACTGCATGCCCAATATTTATCTTTGGCCAGCAAAACGTCACCTAAGTCCTAGATTTAGCATTAAATTCTGCGCTAAGTCGTTTGTATTTTTAGGGATTCTGGTCCAGAATAGTCCAATTTTGGCGGGGCGGAGAGCCGGTGATCACTTACGAATATCCTCTGAATGAGCGCGTTCGCACCTTGATGCGCATGGAGAATTTATTCGCCAAGTTTTCGCATTTCGCTGAGCTAAACGAAGCGTTGGATCATCATGCCGCTCTGCTCTCGCTGTTTGAAATTCTCGAAGTCGCGCGCGGCGATCTAAAATCAGACCTAATCCAAGAGTTGGAACGCCAAAAACATAGCCTCGAACCCCTGCGCAACAACCCGAGCGTTAAATCCGAAGCGCTCGAAGAGGTGCTGCGTAATATCACCCGCACCGTCACCCAACTCCAAGGCCTAACGGGCAAGATCGGCCAACATCTGCGTGATAATGAATGGGTCATGAGCATCAAACAGCGCGCGTGCATCCCCGGTGGCGTATGCGAATTCGATGTGCCGTCTTATCACTATTGGCTTAGCCTCGGTCCAGAAATCCAGCGCAATAACTTACGCGAATGGATGGCGCCATTCGACCCACTCAATAGCGCGATCGAAATTATCCTGAAGATTTTGCGCGATAGCGGGCAGCCGACGCTTCAGGTGGCGCCCAAAGGCGCTTATCAGCAAATGGTCTCCGGCCGCGTCGCGCAAATGCTGCGCGTGGGATTGGATGAAAATCTGCCGTGCTTTCCCGAAATCAGCGCCAACAAATACGCCATCAATATCCGCTTTACCGCCCTGGGTGGCGCAGCACGTCCCAAGGTATGCGATACCCAGGTAGAATTCGATTTAACCCTTTGCTGTTTGTAGCTCCCTTAGCTAAATGAAACCGCGTCTCGTCAACTGCCCGCACTGCGGACAACCCAACCCTTACGATGCCAGCAATCCGTTTCGCCCATTTTGTTGCGAACGCTGCCGGCTCATCGACCTCGGCCAATGGGCAAGCGAATCCTATCGCGTACCCTTGAACGAAGGGCCGGGGCCGGATGACATTCCTTCCGAACCTGACCAGTAATTATTTTTCCTGGAGATTTATGTTTATGCGCAAACTTGCATTGCTCTTTCTGTCGTTGATTATGATGCCTATCAGCCACGCTTCCGGTATCGCCAAGGTGACTGATGCTTGGGTGCGCCTGCCGCCGCCTGGCGCCCAAATCGCCGCTGCCTATTTCACTATCGAAAGCAAACAAACGCTCAGCCTAAGCAGCGTTACTTCGCCAGCCGCCGAAGTAGTCGAGATTCACACCATGTCGATGCACAACGGGATGATGGAAATGCGCCAACTCCCCGCACTGGCCCTTGAAGCCGGCAAGCCGGTGAAGCTCGAACCGGGTGGGCTGCATCTCATGCTGATCAACCCGAAACAAGCACTGAAGGAAGGCGACACAGTGCATTTGGTGCTGAACTTCAAACAAGGCAAGCGTGTGATCGGTGAGGTGGATGTAACAGCGACGGTGAAAGCACCCGCGCATTAGTCTTTCAGTAACTTTTACCCCGTCTGAAACGCCAGCGCGCGTCGCGCGCCATCTACCTCGATCACCATCAGCCAATCACGGCGACCAGTCACACACGCCGGCAAGGTAATCGTTGCACGCCATTCACCATTGGCTTGCCGGATGAGCCGATAGCGATTCAAGCCCATTTCCATGCCTTGCATGTGCAACTCGATATGCACTTCCTGTGCGGTGAGTGCTACGACCGTTAAATCAAACGGTTTAAGCGGCGTGGGTATGCTATCTGTTTTTGCGAACAGCTTACCTTGATCAAGCGTGCAGCCCTGAATGAGCGCGGCACACGCTACAACAGGCGCCTCCTGTTGCGCGCACCCAGCAACAGCGATCACAACGATAAGCAACAGTGATCGCATCTCACCACGCGCCGCGCAGCATCGCAATGCCATGCGCGCCGTGTCGCCACGCCGTCTCCAACTCCTCCGGCCGCATGCCGCCGATGGTGTAAATCGGCAGCGGATAGTCCTGGGCAAGCGCGCGCACCCCCTCCCACCCCAAGGTTTTCTCGCCAGGGTGCGTCGCGGTCGGCAGCACCGTGCCGAGCACGACATAGTCGAGCTGGAGTTGGGCCGCGTGATCCATCTCTTGTCGCGTGTGGCAGGACGCGCCGCACCATGCAACATCGGGCCGGCGCTCAGTGCGCATGAGCTGCTGCGCGCTCAAATGTATGCCATCGACGCCAGTTTGCGCGACCAACTCCGCAGCGCCATTCAGCAAGACACACGCGCCGTGAGCGTGGGCGACTTCAACTACGCGCTGGGCCAGGGTGACCAATTCAGTGTCGGACATGTGTTTCTCGCGCAATTGGATCAAGCGCAAACCACGCTTTAGTGCCGCCTCCAACTTAGTCAGAAAAGGCTCGATGCCCAACTCGGCCGCTTGGCTCACGCCCATCACTGACGGCAAAGATAGGCCGCGCAAAATGGG
>JAUXTZ010000259.1 GCA_030681095.1 Burkholderiales bacterium | reverse complement strand
CTTCAAGTTTTGTGTTCGATTCCGCCGAACAGGCGGCGAAGCGCTTTATCGGCGAGGAGCCGGGCAACATCTACGCCCGCTTCACCAACCCCACCGTAACGGCATTCCAAGAGCGCTTGGCCGCATTGGAAGGCGCGGAATTCTGCGTGGCGACTTCCTCCGGCATGTCTGCCATTCTGGCTTGCGCGATGGGTTTGCTGTCGGCGGGCGATCATATCGTTGCCTCACGCGCGATTTTCGGTTCGACCGTGCAATTGTTCGGCAATATCCTGAAGCGCTTTGGCGTCGAGACGACCTTTGTATCCCCGACCGATGTGGGCGAGTGGGAGGCGGCGTGCCGGCCCAACACCAAGTTGTTTTTCGCCGAGACACCCTCCAATCCCTTGACCGAGGTGTGCGACATTGCCGCCCTGGCCGCGATCGCGCATCGTCACGGCGCGTGGCTGGCGGTGGACAATTGTTTCTGCACGCCGATTTTGCAACGGCCGTTGGATTTGGGCGCGGATATCGTGATCCATTCCGCGACCAAGTATCTCGACGGCCAGGGCCGCGTGCTGGGCGGCGCAGTGCTGGGCAGCAAGTCACTGATGGAAGGCGTGTATCAATTTTTGCGCACCGCCGGGCCGACCTTGAGCGCGTTCAATGCATGGATTTTTCTCAAGGGTTTGGAGACGCTGCGCATCCGCATGGATGCGCATTCCGCCGCCGCGCTGGAACTTGCACGCTGGTTGGAAGCCCAATCGTGTGTGACGCGCGTGCTCTATCCCGGTTTGCCTTCGCACCCGCAACATGCTTTGGCGATGAAGCAGCAAAAAACCGGCGGCGGCATCGTGTCATTCGAGGTGCGAGGCGGCAAATCAGCTGCGTGGCGCGTGATCGACGCTACGCGTTTGCTTTCGATCACGGCGAACTTGGGCGACACTAAAACCACGATTACCCATCCTGCGACCACCACGCATGGGCGGCTCACGCCTGAGCAGCGTGCCGCAGCGGGGATTAACGATGGTCTGATCCGCATTGCGGTCGGCTTGGAATCGGTGGAAGATATTAAACGCGATCTTAAACAAGGATTCGATCTGCTCGCATGAAAATTAAATTATTCATCGTAATGGTACTAGGGCTCGCGGCCGGATCGGCGCAGGGCGCGGGCGGCATGACCGAACTCACCTATATGGATCAGGAAGCCGACGCTGGCGGCTATGTCACGCGTTATTTGGTGACGGACCGGTTCTTGCGCATGGACTATGGCCGCGATCGGGAAGATTTCGTGCTGTTGGATCGGCGAGAAAAGCGCGTCTATAACGTGAACCATGAGCGACATGAAGTGCTGATGTTTGAAATGAGCCCGCTCACGATAGATAAACCCAAGGAGTGGGATACCGACGATGACCTGCTGAGCGATAAGGGCGCCCAAAAACGGCTGAATCTCATTGTGAATGGAAAAGTGTGCACGCGCATTCTGGCGTCGGAACGTTTTCTGCCCGAAGTGGCGCAGGCGCTGGGTGAATTCGGCGAGGTGATGGCCGCAACCCATGCCGCGACTTATTTGGCGACACCGGTTGAGCAGCGCGAAGCCTGCGATCTGGCACGTCTGGTGTTGGAGCCGCGCCGTTGGTTCAAATATGGCCTCACGCTGGATGAGGTTCACTACAGCGGATTCTCGCGCCGCTTGCTCAACTATCAATCCGGGGTTGCGGTGCGCCCCAAGGTGTTTGAGGTGCCTGAGAATTATCGCCAGATCAATATGAAAACGCAGCGCGGAGGCCAGCCATGAAACATTTGAGCGCAGTGTATGTGGTGAGCTTGCTTGCATTTTTCTCGATGCCAGCGGCGGATGCAGAAGTGTTCAAATGCATCAACCCCGATGGAAAAATTAGCTATTCAGAAAAAAAAGAAGCCAACGCGCAATGCAGTCTGGTGACCACGCCGATTAACGTGGTGCCGGCGACGAGCGCCGCGCCGGCATCCAGATCAAACGCTGAGGGAGTCGGCAAACTTGACGCGTCGCGCGGGCAAATCGCCGAGCAGGAGCGCGCGTTGGTCGAGGCCAAAAAAGCGCTGACAGAGCAAGAGGGTATTCGTCTCGGCGATGAGAAAAATTATCAAAGGGTATTGGATCGTCTCAAGCCCTATCAAGACAAAGTCGCCGAGATCGAGAAAAAGCTTGCCCAATTGCGCGAGGAACAGGGCAAGGCGAAGTGAACGTTAACGCGGGTCGATGATCGAGTGCGAGGCGGATGCCGGCATGGAAGAGCGTTCAACATGAGGGCGTGTCTTGATTGGCGATGCGGCGCCGGTTTCATCTTATGGCTAACCCTTTCTAGCATGACACTCGCCGCAACCGATCCCTCGGCCGAAGATCCGGAACAAACCGTTTGCGGCTGGTTTAAGGAAAGGCTCGCATTCGCGGCGTGGAGCGCGGTCGCGGGCGCGCCGAATCCCCAGGCCTGGCGCGGGGTGCAGGGCGCCGTGCCGATTTCTTTCAAGACCCGGGACGGGCGCGCCTTAGCCGGTTATAAAATTTCGGCCAAGCCAGCGCCGGGCGCCGCGGGGCGTAGCGGCTTTCTGTTGGTGGCCCAGGGGAACGCCATGCTGGCGGACCAGCTCTTGCCGGAACTCAGCGCTTTCGCCGAGCGGGGGCTCGATGTGTTTATCTATGACTATCGCGGCTATGGCGCTTCGGAAGGCAAGCCGCGCTTGAAGGCGATCGTGGGCGATTACCGGGAGATTTTCCAGGCGCACAGCGCCAGTGGATATGAGCGTAAATTGCTTTACGGCATTTCGTTTGGCGGCGTGGTCATGCTGAATGTCATGGGTAGAGGGGCTCAATTCGACAAGGCTGTAATCGATTCCGCACCGAGCCGGGTTTCAGCCTTGGGCTGCCCCGCTGAGTATGATCCCGTGAGCAAGCTGCCTGCGGACAGTTCATCGCTTCTGATCATCAGCGGTCAGCAAGATACGGTGGTCAGGCCCGGCGAAATGCGGGAATTGCTTGAGGTGGCGCGGGCGCGGGGCGCCAAGACGCTGGTCGCTGAACAATTCGCCCACCCGTTTATGGATGCCGACATCGCCATTCACGGGCAGCGGCAAAAAATCGTACTGGAACACCTTTTCGATTGACCGGGCTTTCCCGGCCCTTGAAATCCGACCGACTCGCCCCCATTATCACTTCGCAAAAATTCACCATAGGACGATGAAATGACCACCGAAACTCAAAAAGAAACCCTGGGCTTTCAGGCCGAAGTTAAACAGCTGTTGCGGCTGATGATTCACTCCTTGTACAGCAACAAGGAGATTTTTCTGCGCGAGTTGATTTCCAATGCCTCCGATGCCTGCGACAAATTGCGTTTTGAGGCACTGTCGGATGGGGCGTTGTATGAGGGTGATAGCGAGTTGAAAATTCGCATCGCTTACGACAAAGATGCCCGCACCATTACACTTTCCGACAACGGCATCGGCATGTCGCGCAATGAAGTGATCGAGAATATCGGCACCATCGCGCGCTCCGGCACGCGCGAATTTTTGGATCGTATGACCGGCGATCAAACCAAGGACGCAAACTTGATTGGGCAATTTGGCGTGGGTTTTTATTCTTCATTCATCGTCGCCGATAAAGTGACCTTGGTGACGCGCCGGTCTGGGCTGACTACCGAACATGGTGTGCAATGGGAATCGAGCGGCGAGGGCGACTACACCCTGGAGACCGTGACCAAGGTAACGCATGGTACCGAGGTGACTTTGCATCTACGCGAGGGCGAGGACGATTTCCTATCCGATTGGCGCTTGCAGAGCATCATCCGTAAATATTCCGACCATATCACCCTGCCCATTCTGATGCGCTTGGAGGGCCGTGACGAGGATACCGCTGTCAATCAAGCCAATGCGCTTTGGGCGCGCCCCAAGAGCGAGATCAGCGACGAGCAATACACCGAGTTTTACAAACATGTGGCGCATGATTTTGAGGCACCGCTGGCACATGTGCATAGCAAGGTCGAGGGCAAGCAGGAATACGCCATGCTGCTGTATGCACCGGCGCATGCGCCCTTCGATATGTGGGACCGTCAGCCGCGCCACGGCATCAAACTTTACGTGCGCCGTGTATTCATCATGGAGGAGATGGAAAAGCTCATGCCGCACTATCTGCGTTTCGTGCGTGGCGTGATCGACTCCAACGACCTGCCGCTCAATGTCTCGCGTGAAATATTGCAACACAGTAAGGATATTGATGCCATCCGCGCCGGCGCGAGCAAGAAGGTGCTCGGTATGCTGGAAGAGCTGGCCGAAAACGATCAGGAAAAATACGCGACCTTCTGGCGCGAATTTGGCCGGGTGCTGAAGGAAGGCGTGGGCGAGGATCACGCCAATAAAGAGCGCATCGCAAAATTGCTGCGCTTCGTCACCACGCATGCGGATACCGAAGCCGAGGACGTTTCGCTCTCCGGCTATGTGGCGCGCTTGAAAGAAGGTCAGACCAAGATTTATTACGTCACCGCTGACAGCTTTGCCGCCGCCAAAAATAGCCCGCATCTGGAAATATTCCGCAAGAAGGGAGTCGAGGTGATCTTGCTGCATGACCGCGTGGACGAGTGGCTGGTGTCGAATTTACCTGAGTTCGAAGGCCATGCCTTGCAATCGGTGGCCAAGGGCGATCTTGATCTTGGCCAACTCGACGATGCCGAAGAGAAGCAAACGCGTGATGCTGAACAGGCTACCTACAAGGAATTTGTTGAAAAGATTCAAGTCTCGCTGGGTGACCTGGTAAAAGCCGTGCGCATTTCGCATCGCCTCACCGATTCGCCCGCATGCTTGGTGGTGGATGATCAGGATATGGGCATGAATCTGGAGCGCATGTTGAAAGCTGCTGGCCAGAAAGTGCCGCTGTCGAAGCCGATCTTGGAGGTGAATCCGCAACACCCCTTATTAGCCTTGCTTCAGAACGAAGCCGATGCGGCGCGCTTCGACGATTTCAGCCAAATCCTTTTCAACCAGGCGCTGCTGGCTGAAGGCGGCCAGTTGGAAGATCCAGCGGGGTTTGTGAAGAAGTTGAATGGTCTGATGCTGGCAATGGCTGGTAGATAACCGTAGGGGGTGGGCGGTGCGAGCCTATTCAGAAGTGCCGGTGATTTTCTGTGCGCCAACTAGCCACTTATCCAGCCCCATCAAATCCTCATCGACCAACTGGCCGACCGTAGCTTTCAAGCGGAAGTAGTTCAAGGTAAGTTCGTAACGCGCGCGCGCAAGATCCCGCAAAGCGCCATACAGCTGCTGCCGCCCGCGCAACACATCGAGTTCTTTCTTCACGCCCGTCGCAACACCCGACAAAGCAGACTGTAGATTGAGTGTCGAGTACTGTACCGCTTGGTTTGCAGCATTGAGGCGCGACTGGCTCGCTTGCCAACCATGCCAAGCCTGCTTGCTTTGCGCCCGCGCCGTGCGCCGGGCCGATTCCAACTCTTGCAGTGCCTTGCTGCGCAAGGCTTCCGCCTCCCGCACCTTGGCGCTTTGCCCACCGCCGGAGTAGATCGGCAAGTTGAATTGCAGCCCGATGGCGCTGGTGGTGCTGTTGTAACCCACCTGTCCGCCAAAGGTACCAGACCCTTGCGCGTTCTTGCCGTAGGAACTGGTGATGTCCACCGTCGGCTCGTGCCCTGCGCGCTGCTTGCGGATTTCCTCGTTCGCGACATCCAAGGCCGCCATTGCAGCATGCACCGCCGGACTATCGGCTTCCGCTAGACTCAGCCACTTGTCTTGCTTATCACCTTTTAAGTCATGCGGCGTGTATTGGTCGGACAAGGCGGGCAAAGTAGGGAAGGGCGCCGCACCGATGATCTGCTCCAAAGCGGAGAATTTCACCGCTTGCTCCGATTCCGCCGCCGCGCGCTCCGCATTGGCTTGGTCGAACTTCATGCGCGCCTCTTCGCGCAGCGGGGCGCCAACGACGCCCATGTCCACCAGCCGTACTGCTTGTTCCCACTCATATCGACTTGCCGCAACCTGACCCACGGTATAGATCAAGTGATCACGCGCGAGCAAGACATCGAACCAAGCTTGCGCTAGCCGAACCAACAAATCCTGATCCGCTGCCGCTACCTGGAAATTTGCCTGCGCAACGGCGGCATCGGCTTGTGTAACTGCCACGCGGTTTGCGCTACGCCACAGCGCTTGCGTCAGATTAAGCTGCGCCCCATTGCTATTGAATTTATCGTCGTAGGTTGTACTAGGCGTGGTCTGCGTGGTGTAGACCCGATGATTCCAGTTCGTATTGCCTGAGGCATTGACCTGTGGCAATAGACCGGCGAAGGATTGGTTGGCGCGCTCCTGCGCCACAACGAGATTAGCCTGCGCGCCAAGATAGGCCGGGTCGCCTTGGCGCGCCAGCGTGACGGCTTGCGAGAGCGTCAGTGCGCTGCACGGTCCGCTCAGGAGCCAAGAAGAGATGAGCCCTGCGGAAAGCACACGTAATGAAAGGCGCGAACGACGGATATTCATAGTGGAACTGCGGTGATTGAAATTTGTTTTTTTGAGCCGATGCTCGCATCGAGCTTGCCCCCTGGTGTGGAGCGCGCGCAATAATAACATGGTTGATGCGTAGGGCATGGCGCACAGCAGTGCGCGATTGTCGGGCTTATTTACACTTTTACCAGAATTTCTGGAGCACGCCGATTCGAACCTGTGCCCGAACAATCACTTGGCATATTGGGTATAAACCTTGCTATGATTCACATAACATAAATTCGCCGTTCAATTTCATTAGCCGATTCGAGCTAAGGCGCGGTGATCATTCATATAGGGGGGCACGTTTTGACAGGCATCACCTCGCCCGTGGAGGAGCGCACCCTCATCTGGGCTTTGGGTAGCCTCTGCCAGATAAACCGGGAGCCTTTCGATCCGGCATTACTGAGCCAGCATTTCCCGCCCCCGTATTCACTTGAAACCTTGCTTCATGCCTTGCAAGCCTATGGTTTCAAGGCCGAAGCCAAATCCATTTCAAAAGACAACATCGCACAACTGGTGTTTCCCTGCGTCGCAGTGGTGCGCCTACCTGATCTACCGACTGATGAAATCATTGAAGCGGTAGCTCCCGAAAGCGATCCCACTCAGCCCTTGCCTGAAGCGCTGCCAGAGCAAATGCCTCAGGCCGTAGTGCAGCGGCCGCACAGCCTCGCCCTAATCATCAAAGCCGACGCCGAACGGCTGATGTTCTTCGAGCCCGGCAGCGAGACCGCGCAAGTCATCCCGGTTGGGGAATTCGACACCCGCTTCGAACCCTTCGTCATCGCCTTGGCTAAGCAGCCCGAATCGCTCACCGACCCCGACCTCGCCAAAGACAAGCCCAGCTTTGGCTTCCGCTGGTTCATCCCCGAGCTGCTCAAACACAAGAAAATTTGGCGTGAAGTGCTCATCACCTCACTGGTGATCCAATTACTCGCGCTGGCCACGCCGCTCATGACGCAAGTGGTGGTAGATAAAGTCGTGGTGCACCATTCTCAAAGCACTTTACTGGTGATCGCCATCGCCTTGTTCTTCAGCATGGCTTTTAGTGCGGGCATGAGCTGGATCCGCCAATACCTGGTGCTGCATACCGGCAATCGCGTCGATGCCGTGCTCGGCACCCAAGTGTTCGAACATTTGTTCCGCCTGCCGCCGCGTTATTTCGAGCAGCGTTCCACCGGCGTGCTGGTCGCGCGTTTGCATGGGGTCGAGACCATCCGCGACTTCATCACCGGCACGGCAGTGACACTCTTCCTCGACATGCCATTTTTGCTGATCTTTCTGGCCATCATGTTTTATTACAGTTGGCAGCTCACCTTAGTGGTCTTGGGCATCATCACCATCATTGGCATCTTGAGCTTGCTCATCACACCTGTTTTGCGCCAGCGGCTAAATCAGCAATTCCTAGTCGGTGCCCGCAATCAAGCGTTTGTAACGGAATACGTCTCCGGTCTGGAAACCGTCAAATCCCTGCAAATGGAGCCGCAGCTCAACCGCCGTTATGGCGAGTATCTGGCCGATTATCTCGCCGCTACCTTCAACACCAAACAGCTCGCCAATGGCTACAACACCATTGCCAATTTCCTGGAGCAGATGATGACGCTGACCATCCTGGCCCTGGGCGCCTGGCTGGTGATGACCCGGTCCGATTTCACCATCGGCATGCTGGTCGCCTTCCAAATGTTCGCCGGGCGGGTAAGCCAGCCGCTGCTGCGCATCGTCGGCATCTGGCAGGAATTCCAGCAAGCCGACATTGCCGTCAAACGCATGGGTGACATCATGAACGCCCCGACCGAGCCTTACTCGCTACTGCCCGCGCACGAAGCGGGCGGCAAGGGTGAGATCAAAATCGAAAACTTGAGCTTCCGCTACAACGAGCAACTGCCCTATCTTTACCGCGATCTCAATCTCACGCTCAAGCCCGGCGCTTGCTTAGCCCTCATGGGGCCATCCGGCTCAGGCAAGAGCACGCTCGCCAAACTGTTGCAGGGTTTTTATATCCCGGCCGATGGCCGCATCCTGATCGATGGCCGCGATCTGCGTCATCTCTCCGCCAATGAGTTACGTGCCAATTTCGGCGTGGTGCCGCAAGAGACCATGCTCTTCTCCGGCACCGTGTACGACAACCTGATTCTCGCCAACCCGCACGCGACATTTGAGCAAATCATCACCGCCTGCAAAATGGCCGAGATACACGACGCGATCGAAGCCCTGCCGCAAGGCTATCAAACCATGCTGGGGGAGCATGGTGTTGGTCTCTCCGGTGGGCAAAAGCAACGCATCGCCATCGCCCGTGCATTGCTCAAGCGGCCCAAGGTGCTGATCTTCGACGAAGCCACCAGCAGCCTCGATCACGCCACCGCCGATCACTTGGCCAAAACAATTAACCAGCTCAAAGGCAAAGTATCTCTGCTCTTTATCACTCACAACTTGCCCAAAGGTTTGCAAGTGGATGCGATTGTGCATTTGGGAGATACGGCAAAACAGGATGTGGAAAGCGCCACAAAAGGGTCTCCCTCGCCCCACGGCGGAGAGGGCCGGGGAGAAGGGGGAAAATGAATTACGCCCGGTGCCGCGCAACCCACTTCTTAAGCACTTCATCCATGCGTGTTTGCCAGCCTGCACCAGTGGATTTGAAATACTCCACCACCTCGCGGCTGTATCGCACGGTAACTGAGAGCTTGGTAAGCTGGCGTTGCGGTCCACGCTCGCCCGACTTGCGCTTGGGCAGCACGGCGAGCAACTCCTTTGGCAACACCTCATGCGCCGGGCGCGCGCGTTTCATGTCATCGCGCGTGAGCTCGCGAACTTCACCTTTTTCGTTAATCAGTGGTTTTGTTTTCATAGCGTCGAATCTCCCGGCTATTCGCCTTTC
>JAUXTZ010000249.1 GCA_030681095.1 Burkholderiales bacterium | reverse complement strand
TTAAACAATTGCTCGCGTGGGTAGTGGGTGAAATCGCGATTGGCAATCGCCTCACCCAGATAATAATGCGTCCAAAAATAGTTGCAGGAGAGGCGCTCGAAAAACTCGCCCAACGCGCTCGCCAGTGCCGCCAGCTTGGTGGCGCCCTTGCCGTTGGTGAACATCAGCGGACAATCGCGCTCGCTGATATGCACCGACCAGATGCCTTCTACCGGATTGAGCCAGGTGCGCTCTTCGACATGAAAACCCAAGGCCGTAAGCTTGCCAGTCATAGCAGCGATGGATGATTCGAGCGAGGCGTCTTTGCCTGTGATAAAGGTTTCTGTTTGCATGGAGGGTCCTGCCAAGAAGGGGAGGGTTATCAAAAAAAATCGGTGCGATAAAGCTAAAGTCCCCCATTATCGTTTAAATTCTGGTGGACATGACGCTTTAAGCCCTTGGGAGCCTTTAGTATGACTTTTCCGCTTTTTATCACTTTACTAATATTAACCGCCACGCTGATCGTGATGTGGAACAAGCTGCGCAAAGCGCGCCGCGCGGAATACATTCGCACCTACTCTCTGCCCGATGGGCTGTTCGAGCGTCTGCGCAAGCGGCGGCCTGAGTTGAGCCTAAAAGAATGCCAACTTGTCAGTCATGCACTCAGACAATTCTTCCTAGCTTACTTGAAGAGTGGCTGCAAGTTTGTCGCGATGCCCTCGCAAGTGGCAGATGATCTTTGGCATGAGTTCATCTTGTACACAAAAAACTACGATCTCTTTTGCAAGCACGCTTTCGGTGGTTTTTTGCATCACTCTCCAGCCGTGGTGCTGAGCACTGCGCAACAAAACAATACCGGGCTGCGCCGTTGTTGGTGGCACACCTGCCGCGAAGAAAACATTAACCCGCGCGACCCCACTCGCCTGCCGCTGCTGTTTGCCTTGGATGCCAAGCTCAAGGTGGCGGATGGTTTCCACTATGTTGCTGACTGCAGCTCGGTGCGCAGAAAATCAACAGGTAATGATTCTGGCGGCGCTGTCTATTGCGGCGGCGATTTTTCCAGCTCGAGTTTTGATGGCGGCACCGATGGATTTGGTGATGCGCCATCCGCTGACGGCGGCGGCTTGGGGGATGGCGGGAGCGGCTGCGGTGGCGGGGGTTGTGGTGGGGGTGGCGACTAGTGCCACGGTGCTTTTTAGGTTTTTATAGCCTCATTGAGGGTTTTACTCACGCGGGCGTAGAATGAAGCCCTTAATAAATGCGTTGGGAGTAAGTTCATGGACGTGACTATTGTGCACGAACAAGAAGCAGATGGTCGTTGGCTAGCTGAAGCACCAGAGTTGCCAGGTGTAATGGCTTATGGCGCTAACGCTCAAGAAGCAATGTCCAAGGCTGAAGCGCTTGCTCTTCGCGTTATTGCAGAACGTCTTGAGCATGGCGAAAGCCAGGCCATCGCTATCAATATTTCTATCCCTGTTGCTGCATGAGTCATTGGCCCTCGGCCAAAGCAAAGCGAGTTCTCTCCGCCTTGCTCCAACTCGGCTGGGAAATTAAACGGCAGTCTGGTTCTCATAGAACGCTTAGCCGTCCCGGATTCCCGGACTACGTGTTTGCCTTTCACGATGGTGAGGAAATCGGCCCAAAAATGTTGGCTCGTATCGCGAAGCACACAGGACTTTCTCCTCGCGACCTATGACCACCCGAGGAAATAGGCAACGCCCCATCTGAGCTTTGCCCCCACTTCCTAGTTCGGTTTTACCCCCGATTCGACCCCGCCACCATTTCGAATAGATACAAGCGGCACTCAAGCGGGCCGTTGAAAAGCGGAATCTTGCGCGAGGGTTTAAGCCGCATCAGCTTGGGTAGCCGCGTATCGGCGGTGAGGATGCCGACTTTCCAACCTGCGAAACGTTGCTTCAACACGCTGCCCAGTTTGGGATACAACTCTGCCAATTCATCCGCCTCACCGATACGCTCGCCGTAGGGCGGATTCATCACCAGCACGCCGCTATCCGCAGGAGCGGTGATGTCGAGTATGTCTTGCTCGACTACCGTCGCCACTGTACTCAAGCCGGCGTTCTCCAGGTTTTTGTTGGCATCGATCACCGCCCACTTATCGATATCACTGCCGTAGATAGGTAGAGGCGTCGCGGGCAGTACTTGGTCTGCCGCTTCAGCGCGCATTTGTTCCCATATATCGCGCTCGAAATTTTTCAGGCGCTCGAAGCCGAACGGTCGATTGATGCCGGGCGGGATGTGCAGCGCCATCAGCGCCGCCTCCAAAACGAAAGTTCCGCTGCCGCACATGGGGTCGAGCAACGGCATGCCCGGCTCCCAGCCGGCGAGTTTAAGAATACCGGCGGCGAGATTCTCACGCAGCGGCGCTTCGCCGGTAAATTGGCGGTAGCCGCGCTTGAACAGCGTTTCACCCGAGGTATCGAGATAGAGCGTGAATTGCTGCGCATCGAAATAGGCGTGGATGCGCACATCCGGCAGCCGCGTATCGACGCTGGGGCGAATGCCGGTGAGATCGCGAAAGTGGTCGCACGCCGCATCTTTGATGCGCAGGGTGATGAACTCCAGGCTCTTTAACTGGCAGCGCTGCGCGGTGACTTTGACCGCGATGGTGTCGTGCGGCGTGAACCAGTTTTCCCACGGCAGGCTGCGCGCGCGCTGGTACACATCCTCTTCGATGCGATAGGGCGCGCTGTCGATTTGCCACAGCACGCGGCTGGCGACGCGGCTTTCCAGATTGACGCGATAGCACAGCGCCAAGGGCCCGGCAAAACTCGCGCCGCCGTCGGTGGCTTTGGCGTGCGCTGCGCCAAGTGTTACTAGCTCTTGCGCCAGCACCGCTTCTAGCCCGCGTGGGCAGGTGGCGAAAAATTGATTCATGGTTATTCCTATTGAGGGTGGAACTTGCCGGCAGGGATGCCGGCGCTACATTTTTTAAAAGGGTTTGACGACGACCAAGATGACGACGGCGAACAATATCAGCACCGGCAGCTCATTGAACCAGCGATACCAAACATGGCTGTGCGTGTTGCGCCCCTGCTTAAAATCGTCGAGCAGCTTTCCACAGTAGAGATGATAGGCGATAAGGATGGCTACCAGCACCAACTTCGCCATCAACCAACCGCCCGTGATGCCATACCCTAGCCACAACCACAGCCCCGTCGCGAGGGTTAATACGCCCAATGGCGTGATAAAGCGATAAATTTTGCTCTCCATCACCTGCAACTGCGCGTCCACCTCAGCTTATTGTGTCATAGCGTGATTCACGAATAAGCGCGGCAGGTAGAATAGCCCGGCGTACCAGCTCACCATAAAAATAATGTGGAA
>JAUXTZ010000248.1 GCA_030681095.1 Burkholderiales bacterium | reverse complement strand
TTCCACCCGCGCGGCTTGCGCGACATCCACGTGATAACGGCGCATGAATTGGGTGACGGTCGCATCGCGCTGGTCATGGTGATGGAAGCGGCCGAGCAAATCGAGCAGCACGCCTTCGCGCAACGCGCCGCCGGTCACGGTCATCTGCTCGATCTCTAGCTCGGCGAATAGGCCCGCCATAATGGCGAAACCACCGGGCAGTACCGGCATGCGCTCAGTTTGTAAGCCAGGGAGTGTCAACGCTTTCACCTCGCCCGCTTTCACCAATAGCCCGCGCAGCTTCTCAATGCCGAGCGCGCTAATGCCGCCATCGCTCCAACCATTTTGCTGCATGATGTCGGCCAGCGCACGCGCCGTGCCGGAAGAGCCCACGGCCTCCTGCCATGCGCCGGCGGAGAATCGGCTGGCGATGACTTGCACTTGCGCACGCGCGGCCAACTCGGCTTTTTGCAGTGCGCCTTTACCGATTTTGCCATCAGGAAAATATCGCTGCGAAAAACTCACGCAGCCCATGTAGAGACTTTCCATCTCCAACGGATCGAAACCTTGCCCGATAATGAATTCGGTCGAGCCACCGCCGATATCCACCACCAAGCGTTTGGCGGCCGAAATCGGCAGGCCGCGCGAGACACCCAGATAAATCAAACGCGCTTCCTCGTGCCCGGCGATGATATCGATGGGGAAACCCAGTGCGGCCTCCGCTGCCTGAATAAAGGCCTGTGCATTATTCGCCACACGAAATGTATTGGTGCCCACTACGCGCACCGCCTCGCGCGGCAAATCACGCAAGCGTTCGTTGAAGCGCTTGAGACAAGCGAGCGCGCGTGTTTGCGCAGCGGGATCGAGTTGATTGTCGTCCGTCAGCCCGGCGGCCAGACGCACGGATTCCTTGAGCGAATCGAGGGGGTAGATTTGATCGTCGATAATGCGCGCGACCTGGAGCCGGAAACTATTCGAGCCCAAATCGACCGCGGCGATGATGTCGTGCGCTTGCAAGGCGGTCTCAACCAACTAGCGAGACACTTCCTTTTCTATTTCTTCCACACTGGTATGGCGCACGTCTTTGCCTTTGACCATGTACACCACATACTCGGACATGTTTTTGGCGTGGTCGCCCATGCGCTCGATGGCTTTGGCGGCGAAAATAATTTCGATAAACATGGAAATAGAGCGCGGGTCTTCCATCATGTAGGTAACGAGGTGGCGCAGCACCATGCGGTATTCTTCATCCACCGACTCATCGAGCCGTGCAATTTGCGTCGCGTTGCTCGCTTCCAGGCGGGCGAAACCATCCAGTGCCTTGCGCAGCATATCCAGCACGATCGTCGTCATGTGCTTGATTTCGGTGAAACGTGGCGAGACGATGCGATCGGTTTCGTAAATCAGCTTCGCCATGCGCGCGACTTTCGACGCTTCATCGCCGATACGCTCTAAATCGGTGATGGTTTTAATCACCGTCAACAACATGCGCAGATCGCGCGCGGTCGGCTGGCGGCGCGCAATGATCATGCTGCACTCTTCGTCCAACGCGACTTCCAGCGCATTCACCCGATGGTCGTTGGCCATCACGGTATTCGCCAACTCCACATTGCCTGAAGCGAGCGCCTCCATGGCATTGATGATCTGCTCTTCGACCAAACCGCCCATTTGCAACACACGGGCACGCACCGCTTCTAATTCCTGGTCGAACTGTTTTGAAATATGCTCAGGCATTGCCTTCTCCCGCTAGTGAAACTTTTAGACTATAGAGCCGCATTATTGCACTTTTATGGCACAGCGCTAATGCGTCTTTAATACCGTGACGCCATTCGGCGTGCCCATCAGGAATACATCCGCCGGACGCCGCGCAAACAACCCATTGGTCACCACGCCGGTAATCTGGTTGATCGCGGTTTCCAATTCCACCGGATTCATGATTTCCAGATTATGCACATCCAAGATGACGTTGCCGTTATCTGTGGTAAACCCCTCGCGTAGCCGGGGCTGGCCGCCTAGGCGCACCAACTCGCGCGCCACATAGCTGCGCGCCATCGGGATCACTTCCACCGGCAGCGGAAATTTGCCCAGCATGCCGACCAACTTACTCTCGTCGGCGATGCACACGAATTTTCTGGCGCATGCGGCCACAATTTTCTCGCGCGTCAACGCACCGCCGCCGCCTTTGATCATGTGCATGTGCTCGGTAATCTCATCCGCGCCGTCCACATATACCGGCATCTCGCCCACGGAATTCAGATCCAGCACAGGGATGCCGTGGCTTTTCAAGCGCTGCGCAGTGGCCTCTGAGCTGGCGACTGCACCGTCAATTTTGTGTTTAATCTTGGCCAAGGCATCGATGAAGTGGTTGGCGGTGGAACCGGTGCCCACGCCGATGATGCTAAGTTCAATATTTGCTTCGACATACTCGATGGCGGCGATGGCAGTGGCTTTTTTCATTTCGTCTTGCGTCATGGCGTTCTTCTTAAATATCGTCATAAAGCCGACAGGATAGCGCCTAAGGCGGATTTTCTCAATTAGAATAGGGGTTTTAGCGCGCTTAACAAAAAAATGACCACGCCCGATTACCTGAAAAAAATCCTCACCAGCCGCGTTTACGAGGTTGCGCTGGAAAGCCCGCTCGAAGTTGCACCGGTGCTCTCACAGCGGCTCGGCAACACCGTGCTGCTCAAACGCGAAGACATGCAAAGCGTGTTCTCCTTCAAGCTGCGCGGTGCGTATAACAAAATGGCGCATCTGCCGCCGGCCGCATTGAAGCGCGGCGTGATCGCCGCTTCCGCCGGCAACCATGCCCAAGGCGTTGCGCTCGCCGCGCAGCGTCTCGGCTGCAACGCCACCATCGTCATGCCCGCCACCACGCCGCAGATCAAAGTGTTGGCCGTAAAGAATCGCGGCGCGAAGGTCATCCTGC
>JAUXTZ010000247.1 GCA_030681095.1 Burkholderiales bacterium | reverse complement strand
GTCACCGCCGCGTTCAACCACAATGTGTTGCTGCATATCAACCGCATTTTGGGTAGTGATTTCAGGCTGGAGGATTGGCGGCATGTCGCGCTGTTCAATACGCAGGCGTCACGCATTGAAATGCATCTTGAGGCGCTGCGTGCGGTGCGCGTGACTTGGCCGGGTGGCGAGCGGCTATTCGCCGCGCACGAGCGCATGCATACAGAAAGTTCGTATAAATACACGCCGGAATCGGCGCGCGCTTTATTGCAACAAGCGGGTCTTGTAGTGCAGCAACTGTGGACCGATCCGCTGGGCTATTTTGCGTTGATCTACGCCACGCCCGTTCAGTCCTAGCGCACCAGCAATTGCGCCGGCCCGGTTTTCACCTCGCCGATCACGGCGGCATGCGCAAACCCACCCGCAGCGAAAATCGCCAACACTTCGTCTACCGCCTCCGGTGCGCACGCGACCAGCAGCCCGCCCGAGGTTTGCGGATCGGTCAGCAGGTCTTGCTGTACTTGGCCCAGCGGCGCGGCCAGTTGAATATCATGTCCATAGCTCGCCCAGTTGCGCCCGGATGCGCCGGTCACGGTGCCTGCGCTGATGATCGCTTCTACGTTCGGCAGCAGCGGCACCTTGGCCCAATCAATGATTGCCGTGGCTTTGGCGCCGCGCGCCATTTCCAGCCCATGCCCACCCAGGCCGAAGCCGGTGACATCGGTTAAGGCATGCACTCCGGCGAGCTCCGCCAATGCAATGCCCGGTTTGTTGAGTTGGGTGGTCAGGGCTACAAATTGTGCATAGCCTTGTGCATCGAGTTGGCCTTTTTTCAACGCAGCGGAATACACACCCACGCCCAGGGGTTTGCCCAGGATGAGTTTGTCGCCGGGTTTTGCGCCCATATTTTTTTTGACGCGATCAGGATGCACCAAACCCATCACGACCAAACCGTAAATCGGTTCAACAGAATCGATGGTGTGCCCGCCGGCGATGGGGATACCGGCTTCACGGCAAGCGGCTTCACCACCTTGAATGATTTTGCCGATGATCTCAGTAGGCAATTGATTCACGGGCATGGCCACCAGCGCTAATGCCATGATCGGCGTGCCCCCCATCGCATACACATCCGAGATGGCGTTGGTGGCGGCGATCTGCCCAAAATCAAATGGGTCATCCACGATCGGCATGAAAAAATCGGTGGTGGCGACCAGCGCCTGCGTATCGTTGAGTTGATACACGGCCGCATCGTCTGAACTTTCAATACCCACCAACAATTGTGCGGGGATGGGCGTGCCCTGACTGTTACGGAGGATTTCAGCGAGCACGGCGGGCGCGATTTTGCAGCCGCAGCCCCCGCCGTGAGAAAACGCGGTGAGTTTGATTTCGGGTATTTGTTCTGGTGTATTCATGGGGAGCTCACTTATCCTGAAAAGTTTATTTTATGAATTTAGCATCGTTGAACAATTGTCGCACGAGCTGTTGCTCATGTCTCGGTTCAAACAAGGCAGCGCGTGCCGCGCATTGGGCGCGTAAGTGTGCGGCGAAGGCCTGATCCGAGGCAAAGCGTAGCATCAGCTTGGCCAGCGCTTCGGCATCACCCAAAGGAAAATAGCCATCGTAATCTTCACTCAGCATGCCAATATTGCCGCTGATATGGCTCGCCAGCACCGGCACTTGGGATTGTACGGCTTCAATAATCACATGGGCGCCGCCTTCCATGACCGAGGGGTGGATCAGCGCCTGACTGCGAGCGATCCAACGCCGGGTGCGGGTTCGTGGCAAGCCGCCTAGCCAGCGGTAATGCGCACAGCCAGCCATGGTTTGCCGCGCAGCATCGCCTAGTGCATGATCCAAGGCATCGCCAATATGGATCAGCCGGATAGGGGAGGCGGCAGGTAGGGCTTGCACCGCGCGCATCAAGGTCAACGGATCTTTCTCTGCGCGCAAATGGCCTACTGCAATAAAATCGAACGTGGTCTTATTGGGTTTGATCCGGGCTAACCGCGGGGCAGACTGAATGATGACGCGCGCCTTTTGGCGCAAGCTGGGTGCGAGTTCGAGCAAGGCTTGATCCTGCAACACGACCAGATGCGTCGCTACTTCCAAGGAATGCATTGCGGCGCGATTAATTTTGATATCACGGTAAAGATCAGTCCCCGTTAGCACGACGATCAAGGGACGATCCGGGTAAGCGTGCGCGAATCGGGCAACACTGTCCGCCGAACGGCAGGCATGCAAGGCGATCATGACGTCAACCGGCGCGCCATCCCAGGCAAGCGCGATGGAGACTTTCGCATCCGCAGCAAGAAAATTTTTCCAGCGCGCTGCGGTGTGCCAGTTACCATTATTGGCGTTGGCCAATGCTGGGCTGATAATTGCACAAGTGGGTTGAGTATCTGACATTGAGAGTGGATATGCTACAGACAAAACAGCAAGGCATGCTTGCCAGGCACTATAACAAGGATCAATTGGCTGCGGCAATGCGCGACACGCGCAGCAATCTGTTGGCCTGCGTGGATGATTTATCCGATGCAGAATGGCGCGTACCGTACCACACTTGCTACAACCCTGTGGCGTGGGAAATTGGTCATGTCGCCTGGTTTGCGGAGTGGTGGACCTTGCGCGGCCCGCATGAGCTGGGTTCGGATGGACAGATGCAGGCAGCCTTGCCTGCGCGCTTTGCCGGGCCAGACCAAACTTTCAATTCGAGTATCATTCCGCATCCGGATCGCTGGGTGGTCAGCCTGCCGGAACGTGGCGCGGTGTATGACATGCTCGCCGCGCAACTCGACGCGACCCTGGCGCGCCTGGCGCACTGCGGCGAGTCGGATGAAGCATTATATTTCTACCGGCTGGCCTTGTTTCACGAAGATATGCATGTGGAAGCGCTCACCTACTTGCGCGATCATTTGGGTTTTTCTGCACCGCTGGGATTGCGACCGCCCAGCGTGCCGATTGTGGCCGAGCAAGTGACGATTGCGGCTGGCTTGGCCCGTATCGGGCAGGAGGTGCAGGGCGATGGGTTCTACTTCGACAATGAGAAATGGGCGCACACGGTCGAGATCCCCGCGCTGCAAATGGATGCCACGCCTATCTCATGCGGTGCATTTTTGGCCTTTGTAGAAACTGGCGGATACGACACGCCGAATTTCTGGCCGGAGGCGGCAGGGCGTTGGCGCAGCAGCGTAGAGCGATCTCATCCCGAACGCTGGCGCAAGGCGGCGGGTGGCTGGCAATGCCGCTGGTTCGATCAGCGCTTACCCTTGCCGGCGGATATGCCGATCATGCACGTCAACGCCTACGAGGCGCAGGCTTACTGCCGTTGGGCAAAACGCAGCTTGCCCAGCGAGGCGCAATGGGAGGCTGCCGCGCGGCAGGGAGCAATTCAATGGGGTGGCGGAGTGTGGGAGTGGATGAGCGATGCATTCATGCCCTACGTTGGGTTTTCTCCAGACCCATACCGCGATTATTCCGCACCGTGGTTTGAAAGCCACTGCAGCCTGCGCGGCGGCAGTTTCGCCACCCACGCGCGTATGCATCATGCGCAGTATCGAAATTTTTATTTACCTGAGCGCAGTGATATTTTTGCTGGTTTTCGGAGTTGCATGATTTAAATTTTGAAACGACGCTGGCATTATCATAATCCTGGGTTATCTTGAGAACTATTGCGTCTTATTTTCCCCTCAGGAGTTCACGATGCCCGCCGCGCCGCGTTCCAGCGCCGATCTGAATTTTCCGGTGAACGTGCAACTGCATCCCTCGCCGCCGGATTGGCGCGATCAGTTCATCTATTTTTTGTTGGTGGATCGTTTCGATAACAATGATCCCACCGTCCCGGCTTTTACCCCTGCCGATGCCGGTCAGGGGCGCGATATCGCGCAGCGCAACCGATTTCAAGGCGGGAACATCAAGGGCATTACCCGGCGCCTCGATTACTTGCAAGGCTTGGGCTGCAGCGCAGTTTGGTTGAGCCCCATCTTAAAAAATCGGCAGGATTCTCGCGACAGTTATCACGGCTATGGGATTCAGGATTTCCTGCAAGTTGATCCGCGTTTCGGCACGCTGGCGGATTTACGCGAGCTGACGACGCAGGCCCATGCACGCGGTATGTATGTGATTTTGGATGTCGTCATCAACCACAGCGGCGATGTGTGGGGCTACCCCGGTGATTTCCCCTACTACTATGCACAGGGCGAGGCGTTTCCTTTTGGCTTCTGGCGTAAGCAGGGATCGACACCCCCTTTCGGGCAAGACGACGCAATCTGGCCGATAGAATTGCAAACACCGGCGGCGTTTAAACGGCGCGGTCAGATTCGCGATTGGTATGACGAGATTGAAGCGCGCGATGGTGATTTCTTAAGCTTGAAGGAGCTAAGCATTACCCACCCGGCCGTGCTGGACACGCTGATCAAAATCCATAAATACTGGATCGCCAGCGCCGACCTAGATGGCTTTCGCATCGATACCGTCAAGCACTTGGAAAACTCCGCCACGGCGATTTTTTGCAACGCCATCCGCGAGTACACGCGGCGCATCGGCAAACATAATTTCTTTTTGTTTGGCGAGATCGTGTCAGATGACGCGACCATTCAAAAATACCTGGGCCGCAACAGCCGCATCGAAGGCACCAACGAGCGTTTTCCCGCGCTCGATGCGGCGTTGGATTTTCCACTGTATTTCTCGCTGGAGGAAGTAATCAAGGGTTTGGCCAACCCCGCCGCGCTGCGCCAGCGCTATGAATCGTTCCGCACTCACTATGCCGACCATGGCGCAGCGGGCAGCCAATTCGTCAGCTTCGTCGATAACCACGACCAGATGGCGCGGCCCTACCGTCGCTTTATGCATGGCAATCCATTTCCGCAGCAAGCGGTGCTCGCGATCGGTTATTTGCTTACCAGCTCAGGCGTGCCATGTATCTACTACGGTACCGAGCAAGGATTCGACGGCGGCGGACCGGACGACGCTTATGTACGCGAATGCCTATTCGGCGGGACCTGGGGCGGTCACGATTCCGGTGGGCGGCACTGCTTTAATCCGGCACACGAGATTTACCAAGGGATCAGTGCTATTGCGCAGACCCGCAGCCAGTCCCCCGCGCTGCGCTATGGGCGCCAATATTTTCGCGAGATATCGGGCGATGGCAACCATTTTGGTCACCCCTTAGACGGGCGCTGCACGCTAGCCTATTCGCGCATCCTCGACACGGATGAGCTGCTGGTCGCGTTGAATCTCGACAGTGCACCGCGTAATGATTTCATTACCGTAGACCGTAGCCTCAATCCACCCGGCACGCCGATGCGAGATCTGCTAGAGCCGACGCGCACCTTCAGCGTCGAAGACCGCGCCGGTCGTTCCGCGGTGCGGGTTGATCTACCGCGGCATGGGGTGGCGATATTGCAGGCTGTGTAAGAGGGGAAAGCCTCTATGCTTGCTTAGTTTTTCGCCGTGCGCAGCACGCGCATCTGTTCCTGAATCGGTTCGAACACCGGTATGAGCTTGGTGCGCAACAATGCGTTCACCGCCGTGGTGCGGCGCAGGACAGTGTAGGCCGCCCATTGATTCACACCCGCCAGCGTAAGCAGGGCGATGATGTCTGGTTTGAGTTGGGGTAGGGCGCTGAGGAGTTGGGTGAGTGCGGCGGGGGCGTTGCGCTCGTCGCTGGCGAGTGCCGTTGCCCGGCCGATAATTTCTTCCATCGAGCGCGCCTTGTCTTCGGTCAGGCGAATCGATTCCAGATAGGTGCCGTAGTTGTTGAGCAACGCACTCACGATCTCGTGCGTGCCGGGGCGCTGCATGGCTTCCTCGCAGCCGGCCAGGAAAGTTTGACCAGGGCCGGAAAGTAATCGGTCCAGATGTTGCGCATAGGGGTTGCCCGCTTCGATAAAGGGGGCGAGAAGGGCATGCACGGCGGCGTAGTCGGCGCGCGCGGGCAGCGGGTTGGGCAATTGATCCGGGCGCTGTTCCAGAAAAGCGATGTAATACGCGCCATGCTGTTTGCCGCGCGCCCAGAGTTTTTTCTCGGCGGCAGGGTTAACCAGATCGAACCAGAGTAAAGCGTGCACGGTGTCCATGATGGCGAGGTCATCCTCTTCGAACGGCAAATGTTCCACCAGAAAGTCAGCCAGCACTTTGCCCATTTCTCCGCGCGCGACGTCTTCTTTTTCCAACATGCGGCGGGCGTTTTCAATGGTAGGCATGATCCACCAGGCACGGCGTGCGATCTCATTGGTTAGGCCGGGAGCATGTACGACTGCGACCACTGCCTCTTCTTCACCGGTGAGCAAAAGTTTGGAAAGATTGTCATCGCGTAGTTGGCCCATGCGCGACCAGCGCCTAAGATAAACCGGATAGCCTTCGGGAGAATCCAGTGCATGCTCGGCTAAAGACTGCTTCACTAATTTAAGATATTGGTCCTGACGGCAATTCGGATGCAGGCGTACCGACGCTTCACCTTTTTCGGTCAGGCCAAACACCTTCATGCTATTGCTGTCGATACGCACCGCCTGCACACCGGCGGCGAGCATGACTTGCAGGCAGAATGAATCTTCGGAGCTGAGTTCCATGGTTCGTCGATTGGGAGCTAAGGGTTTAAGTAGCGCCGGCTGGAAGCCGACGCTACACGCCACGGCGGAAAGCTCGATATTATAGCTGAAGGAAAAGCCGCATCTTCAGCAGGGGCTTGATGTGTCGATTCAGGAAAATGGTTTGGGTAGCGCAAGCATCCTGCTTGCATGCCGGCTGGAAGCCGGCGCTACTTAAGGCGGGACTTGGTTCGCGCCATGGAAAGCCTCTGTTAAACTCAACACGTTTCTACCTCAATGCAAAGGAGACCCAGATGACCATCAAAATCGGTGACAAATTACCCAACGGCACCTTATACGAAATGAGTGAGGAAGGTCCGAAACCCGTGGCGGTGGCGGATTTGGTCAAGGGCAAGCGTGTGGTGATTTTTGGCTTGCCGGGTGCGTATACCCCCACTTGCTCAGCGCTACACGTTCCCGGTTATGTGGCGCAGGCCGATCAGCTCAAAGCCCGTGGCATCGACCAAATCGTGTGCTTATCGGTGAACGACGCCTTCGTGATGGGCGCCTGGGGTAAAGATCAAAAAGTGGGCGACAAGGTGCGCATGTTGGGGGATGGCAGCGCTGCTTTTACCAAAGCCCTCGGTCTGGAACTCGATCTCACCGAGCGTGGTATGGGGATGCGCTGCCAGCGTTTCTCCATGTTGCTCGATGATGGCGTAGTGAAATCACTTAGTATCGAAGCGCCAGGAAAATTCGAAGTGAGCGATGCGCAAACCATGCTCACCTCGCTCGATTGAATTCGTTTTAAGATACCCCCAAAGTAGGCAGAGACATGAACGAACTCCTCATCATCATTTTCATCGTCGCCTATGCGGCCATCGCCCTCGAACACCCCCTCAAGGTCAACAAAAGCGCCCCTGCCCTAATCGGTGCAGGGCTGTTATGGACGATCTACGCCTACTTTACCGGGCATGTGGGTGAGCAGTTAAACGAGACGCTGTCATCTGTTGCGCAGATTGTCTTTTTCCTGATGGGCGCGATGACCATCGTGGAGGTGGTGGATGCGCATGACGGCTTCGATGTCATCACCGACAAAATCAAGACCACAAGCATGGTCGCGCTGTTGTGGCTGATTGCCTTTGTCGCTTTTTTTCTAAGCGCCGCGCTCGATAACCTGACCACAACCATTGTGATGTTGTCCGTCAACCGCAGGCTGCTTTCGCAGCGAGAGGATAAGTTGTTTGCTGCGGGGATTGTCGTGATTGCCGCCAATGCGGGTGGGGCGTGGTCGCCCATTGGCGACGTGACCACAACCATGCTCTGGATCGGCGGGCAAATCACCGCCCTGGCCATCATCAAAGGCGTGTTTATCCCTTCGCTGCTCAATATGCTGATTCCCCTTGCCGTGGTCAGTTACCTGTACAGGGGAAAGAAGATTGCCAGCCCAGAGCGATTAGTCGATAACGGAAGCAAACCCATAACGACGGCATTCGAGCGGAAATTCATGTTCTTTGCCGGGATCGGTTTGCTGTGTGCGGTACCGGTCTTCAAGACGCTGACGCATCTGCCTCCCTTTATGGGCATCTTGTTTGCGCTGGGGATCCTTTGGCTCGCCGGTGAGTTGATCCACGGCAAGAAAGAAGAGTCGGAAAAGGAGCATTTAACGCTCGCTTCGGCGCTTCAGCGCATCGATATGGCATCGCTGGTATTTTTTATCGGAATCCTGCTTGCGGTAGCCACCCTGGAACATAGCCATATCCTGAGCACGCTCGCGCACTGGCTGGATAAGACCGTAGGCAATCAGGCGCTGATTGTTTCGATCTTTGGTCTGGCAAGCGCCGTCATCGATAACGTGCCGCTCGTTGCCGCTTCCATGGGAATGTATTCTCTGGCGCAGTACCCAACAGACTCGTTTCTCTGGGAGTTTCTTGCCTATGCGGCAGGGACAGGCGGCTCAATTCTGATTATCGGGTCAGCGGCCGGGGTGGCGGCGATGGGGATCGAGAAAATCGAGTTTTTCTGGTACGTCAGAAAAATCAGTCTGCTTGCGCTCATTGGATATGCCGGTGGCGCAGCTTCATACATTCTTCTGAACTGAGTCCATAAATTTAGAAGGTTTTAAATGGTATGGATTTCATCACATTACTCGTCGGGGTAATCTTTGCATCGATTGGCGGTGAGCTTTTCGTGCGCGGTGTGGTTGGGATCGCTCGGTGGGCGCGGATTTCCGCTGGCATTATTGGCGCGACGTTTGCGGCATTTGCCACTTCGAGCCCGGAGCTATCCGTATCGGTCACTTCGGCCTTGGCAGGGACACCTCAAATTGCGCTTGGTGATGCGCTAGGAAGTAATGTCGTCAACATCGGCTTAATTCTGGGCGTCGCATTGTTCTTTGGGCCGATCCACTTTTCACGTGACACGCAAAAACGGGATTTTCCAGTGGTCTTGCTTGTTCCAGTGCTACTAGGCGTTTTGGCTTACGACGGCACACTTTCCAGGGGCGACGGAGTAGTTCTATTGGGAATTTTTGCCGCATGGCTAACAGTCATGATTGTTGATGTGCGCCGGCAACGTAGCGCGGCAGCAGAAGTGCTGGGGGAGGTCAAGCATGGACGTGCAATATTTGAGAGTGCCGCAGGGCTGGCTTTTCTGATTACATCGGGCGTGCTTATCGTCTCAGGAGCCAAAGGCATCGCTACCGCCTATGGTATCGATCCGTTCATTATTGGCGCCACGCTGGTCGCTATCGGCACTAGCGCACCAGAACTCGCCGTTACTATCATTGCGCGCATTCGGGGTCATGACGAGGTCGGCCTCGGCACTATCCTTGGCAGCAACATTTTCAATGGATTATTTATCGTTGGGGTGGCATCCCTAATATCGCCGATACCAGTAACGTGGCAAGAGATATTCATCGGATTGATGTTTGGCTTTTTGACAACGCTGTTTGTTTATCCAATACGTGGCAACCTTGTCGAGCGCCAAAGAGGATTGTTGCTGGTGGTAGTGTATTTAATTTACCTTGGGGCGATTCTTCGACAAGAGTTCGCCTAAGCAATCCTCCTAATTAGAAAAGTATCAGTTTATGCTTAACTTACTTGTACGTACGGGACCGGATCGTCGCGCGCGTTGGCAATTCAGGAAGTAAATAGAGGGAGTCTGTCGTGAAACAAATTTTGATGTTATCCCTGCTGGTTTTTTCCACCGCTATTTTGGCGCAAGCACCCGTCGAAGAGCGCACCGTAACTCAGAAGATGCATACCCAGACCCAACAAAAAGCAGACTATGCGCGCAAGGAAAAAGACAAGTTCGCTGAACGGGTACATCAAGCGGAACAGGATTTAAAAGATGCGCAACGCGCACATACTGCCGCTGAAAAACAATACGAAGCGGCCAAGCAGCGCAGCGCCGCCGCGCAAAAAACATTGGAAAAGACCCAGGCCGATTTAAAGCAAGCCGAAGCGCGCGCCGTGCAAACCGAGACTGAAGCGGAGCAGGCGTGGCGGAAGTAACTCGCAGCGCCGGCATGAATCCCCATCGCCATCGCATCCTGCTGTTTGAAGCCGGGTGCATTTCGATAGTACCCAACCGCGCTTAGAATAGCGCATGGATTTTCTTCCTTTCGATTACATGGTGTGGGCCAAATCGCATCAAGGCCGCTATGCGTTTGACCTGTCGGTCAGCGGCATGGCGCCGCCGGATGCGGACATGTTTCCGCTCGATCCCCAGTGCTTAACCCTGCAAGGCGTGAGCGCCGAGTTGCGCCAGCAACTCAAGTGCGCCATCGCGCGCGAATATGGCGTGGCTGCCTCAAAGGTGTTGCTCGCCGCCGGCACATCGGAAGCGAATTATCTGGTGTACGGTGCGCTGGTATCGAATGGCGACGGGGTGTTGGTGGAAACGCCGGCCTACCAAGCTTTGACGCGGCTGCCGAGCGTGTTTGGGGCGCATGCGATTCCCTTTGCGCTCCGTCCTGATCAGCGCTATGCCTTATCGGTCGAGGCGGTGCAACAAGCTTGGCGCCCCGGCGTGAAGTTGGTTGCGCTCACCAGCCCGCATAACCCGAGCGGGTTTGCCGCGAGCCGCGAGGCCTTGCTGGCTTTGGGTGATTGGCTGGGCAAGGTTGATGCTTATGCCGTGGTGGACGAGGTGTATCGCGATTTCGATCCAAATCCGCCGCCTGTGGCGCAGGCGCTGCATCCACGCCTGATCACCACCGCCTCGCTGACCAAGGTGTATGGCCTGGGTAGTCTGCGCGCCGGTTGGGCGCTCATGCCCGAGGTGCTGGTGGCAAAAGCGGAACAACGCTATGACTTCATGGCGGTGAATCCGGCGACCACTATGTTGAATCTGGCCTTGTCCGCTTTTCCCAAGCTGGCGCCGCTACGCGCACGCGCCACCCAACGCGCGCAACAAAATCGCGACCTGGTTGCAGCTTGGCTAAGCGAATCAAAATGCTTCTCGGCGCAATTGCCCCCACACGGCATTATTGCGTTGCTGCAATTGCCTCCCGGTGTGGATGATGTGGCGCTGACGCAGTACTTAGCAGAGAAGCAGGTGCTGGTTGCGCCGGGCGCCTACTTCGGCGCGCCGGGAACACTGCGCCTAGCCTACGGCATGGAATCAGCGCGCTTAGGTGAGGCGCTGGAACGCTTGGAAGCGGGGACGCGGGACTATCAAAAAGATATTAAAACCTAAACCGAAGCAACGGCCAATTTCGCCGCTTCAGTCAAACTCTCCGCCGATACAATTTTTAAACCGGACTCGGCCAACATTTTGCGCCCCAGTTCGACGTTGGTGCCTTCCAGGCGCACGATTACCGGCACTTGCACGCCGACTTCGCGCACCGCTTGGATAATGCCCTCGGCGATGATATCGCAACGCATGATGCCGCCGAAGATGTTGACCAGGATCGCTTTCACATTATGGTCGGCGAGGATGATTTTGAATGCCTTGGCCACGGTTTCGGCGGTGGCGCCACCGCCGAAACCGTGGCCAAGGCATTCAAAATCATCCTCGCCGACCATAATGTGAAA
>JAUXTZ010000238.1 GCA_030681095.1 Burkholderiales bacterium | reverse complement strand
ATACATGCGCATTAGGGGTTAATACGACATAGTAGGCATCAATCAGGTTGATGGTTTGCAATGCCTCACCTACGCCTTCAGCCCAAGCATTTGAACCGTAAATAAAAAATGGCACATCCGCACCTAATTGCAACCCTAGTTTCAATAATTCATTACGACTCAAATTTAACTGCCAAAGACGATTTAACGCTAGCAACACCGTTGCCGCATCAGAGCTGCCGCCGCCCAAGCCGCCGCCCAGGGGCAAGCGCTTTTCGAGTGTGATATCAACCCCTTGCGTCGTTTCGGTGGTGGTTTGCAATAGGCGCGCGGCGCGGTAGCACAAGTCTTTTTCCGGCGGCACGCCCGGCAGCGGGTGTGTTAATACGATTTGGCCGTCCGCGCGCGGCGATAAGCTTACCGTGTCTCCGTAATCGATGAAGCGAAATACGGTTTGCAGCAGGTGATAACCATCACTGCGCTGCCCTGTGACATGCAGAAACAGATTCAATTTAGCCGGAGCGGGGAAAACCTGCGGGTTCATGGCGCGGGTACCTGCCATTCATCGACGATCAAGCGCAGCTTCACGTCTGCGTTTTCCATAAACATTTTGCCGGGTAATTGCAGCGCACCCACCGCGCGATAGGCGAGATAGTCGATCTGCCAGCCTTGCTCGCTGAGTTGATCCAGCGTGCCGTCTGGGTTGTGGCGCAGTTGCGCCACCGGCCCAATCGGCTGCGCCTGCACCCAATGCGGCAAACCCGACAGCGGCAAGGCGAAACCCAGGGTGGATAGGGTGAGCGATTCCGCATCCTGCGCATGCACCATGGCTTGATCTGGCGTCTCCAAGCTCACGCCCGTCGCATTTTTGATAATGCGCGCCACGCCTTGGCCGAGCGGAGTCAAAATCACGAATTCGTCTTCCTCGTTTGCATGCCGCCAACTGAGATTGCCGGAGAAGCCCTCAGCGCCATGTCGCACCGAGATGCGCCCGGCGATTTGAAACGAAGTGAGTAGGGGTTGCGCCAAAGGAGGAACGGCGGGCGCTGGCGCCAATGTGGCGCAGCCGGCGAGCAAGGCCAAGGCGGCGCACAGGAAACGGCTCATTACTTAGTTTTGAATTTATGCACGGTGCCGGTCAACGCTTCATGGCCGGGGTTGTCTTTGAGCGCGCTGTCCCACACTTTTTGGGCTTCGTCTTTTTGCCCGGCGGCCCACAGCACCTCGCCCAAATGCGCGGCGATTTCCGGGTCGGCGCGCACGCTGAGCGCTTGACGCAAGGTGTTGATGGCTTGCGTATAGTCTTTCATCCGGTATTGCAGCCAGCCCATGCTATCCAGGATAAAAGGGTCGTCCGGCGCGAGCTTCAGCGCTTGCTCCAGATATTGCTTGGCTTCTTCATAGCGCGTGGTGCGATCGGCCAGGGTGTAGCCGAGCGCGTTGTAGGCGTGCGCATGATCGGGCTTTACTTGAATCAGCTTCTTCAGGCTGGATTCCATCACATCAATACGATCAATTTTCTCTGCCGCCATCGCGTGGTCGTAAAGCAATTCGGGGTGGTTGGGCAATTTCTCCAAGGCTTTATTCAAGACATCAAACGCCTCTTTGAGCAGCTTCGCGTCGCGCAGCAGGCTGGATTCGGCCGCAGCCACTTGTGCGCGCTGTTGGTTGGTGGTGACGACAATCTGTTGCAGATATTTGCGCGCCTCGGGCAAATCGCCTTGCCGCGCCAGCACCCCGGCGATGCGCACTTTGGCCGCAAAGGCCTGGCTACCAGTCACCGCTTCATACCAACGCTTGGCATCGTCCCAGCGCTTGCGCTCCTCACTCAGTTGGCCTAGATAGAAACGCACTGCGTCGTCGTCCTTCACCCCCGCTGCCAAGGCTTGGCCCAGGTAAGTCTCTGCCGCGTCGTACTCGCGCAGCTGCATGGAAATCAGGCCAATTGCCAGCGGCACTTCCGGGTTATTGGGGAAATCGGCCGCCAAGCGTTTGAATTCCTCGCGCGCTGGTCCAAATTGCTTTTCCTGCACCAAGAGCCGCGCATAAGAGAGGCGCATTTCGCGTGACTGGGGAAATTCGCGCAAATACGCCGTGTAATACTCGATCGCGGTAGCAGTGGAAATGCTGTGCAGCACCTGCGCTTTGAACAGCGCAGCGCCCTCCCAATTCGGCCGCAGCGCAAGCCCATCAGTACTGGCCTTGACCGCCAGATCCTTTTCACCCGCGCTCCAAGCGGCGCGCGCCACGGCGAAATGCGCCTCGGGCAATTGCGGGTAATCGCGCGCCAAATCCTGCACCAAATTTAATGTGGCGACCTTATTCGAATGCCGCGCCAGCAGATTGTTGAGGTGCAAGAAACCGTAGCCGAGATTGGCTTCCTCGGCCGCGAGGATTTTTTCCAAATGCGGCCGCGCCTCCTTGAGCTTGCCCTGGGTCACCAGCACGCCGGCCAGGGTCTGGCGCGCACCGATCGACTCCGGCTCCAATACCAGCCAGCGCTCCGCAGCGAGCAGCGACTCATCCGCCAAGCGGGCATTGAGGGCGAGCTGGGTGGCGCGTTCGGCGATACGGTAATCCTGCGTCTGCTGCATCAAATCGAGGTAGGCGCGCACGGCCAGCTGCGCATCGCCGCGTTGCATGGCGATCTCCGCCAGCAGAATTTCATACAGCACTTGATCGGTCAGCGCTTGCTTCGGCGGCTCAGGACGCTTGGTTTCGCGCGCGATCGTTGGGCGCGGGTCCGGGGCCGGCTGTTTAGTTTCCGGCACCCCGGCGCAAGCGCCGAGCAAACTCGTCGCGCACAGCGCCGCTATAATTTTGTACTGCATGGCATGAGACATGAACATAACCCGGTCAATTAACGTCGCTCGCTAGCGACTACATCGAGCCAGCATAATCAGGTATATTCGCGTTGTCTAGCGCACTTTCCGCGCCAAAAAAATCGAATGCCCGAAACCACCGACATTACCCTTTCCGCACATCACTTAACCCGCCGCTATGGCAATGCCCTCGCCGTGGCTGACCTCGATTTAGAATTGAAACGCGGCGAAGTGCTGGGCCTGCTCGGCCCCAACGGCGCCGGCAAAACCACCACCATGCAGATGCTGACCGGCAATCTGGCGCCCAGTTCCGGCAGCGTAAGCATCTGCGGCATCGATTTGCTGGAAAAACCCCGGCTAGCCAAGGCCAAAATCGGCTATCTGCCGGAAACCCCGCCCTTGTATCGCGAGCTGACAGTGGATGAATTCCTGACTTTCTGTGGCCGTTTGCACCGTGTACCGCGCGGCGAATTGCCACAAGCAGTCAAGCAAACCAAGGCGCGCTGTGGGCTGAATGACATGGGGCGGCGCCTGATTGCGCATCTTTCCAAAGGCTATCAACAGCGCGTCGGCATCGCCCAAGCGATTTTGCATCAACCGGACGTGGTGATTTTGGACGAACCGACCGTGGGCCTGGACCCGAATCAAATCCGCGAGATTCGCGCCTTGATTCGCGAGTTGGGCGGCAACCACAGCGTGATTCTTTCCACCCACATCCTGCCGGAAGTCGAAGCGATCTGCGACCGGGTGCAGATTATGCATCGCGGCAAAATCGTGTTCGCGGACAGCATCGACGGCCTGCGCCGCTCGCGCCAAACGGAGAACCTGGTGGTGAGCTTTATGCGCCCGCCCACGCTCGAAGCGCTCAAAGCCATCCCCGGCGTGAAAGATGCCCAAGCCATGGAGGGGAACTTGATTCGCGTGCGCTGCGAGCAAGACGTCCACCCGGCGGAAGCGATCACCCGCGCGGCGTCGGACAATGATTGGGGGCTGACCCAGCTTTCCCCCGAGCACACGAGCCTGGAAGACGTGTTCGCGCAATTAACCCGCCAGGAGGCTGCCGCATGATCGGCGTTATCGCTTGGAAGGAATTTCGCTCACTATTTGCCTCTCCCTTGGCCTGGATCATTTTGGCAATCATGCAAGTGATACTGGCCTGGGTGTTTCTGTACCAATTGAGCGGCTATATGGAAAACCTGCCGCGCATCCAGCAACTCGCCAATCCGCCCGGCATTACCGAGATCGTGTCTTCCGCCGTATTCGGCTTCGCTGCGATTTTGCTTTTGATGGCGGTTCCGCTCTTGACCATGCGCCTGTTCAGCGAAGAGCGGCGCAATCAAACACTGACGCTGCTGCTCTCCGCTCCCATCTCCAATTTGGAAATCGTGCTCGGCAAATTCGCGGGGCTAATGCTGTTCCTCGCCTTAGCCCTCGGCTTAGTGTTGTTGATGTCCGCTTCGCTCGCACTAGGCGGGCCCATTGATTGGGGCCTAATTGGCGCGAACAGCCTGGGCCTGCTGCTGCTGCTCGGCGCGTTCGCCGCACTCGGACTCTTCATCTCCAGCCTCACCCAGCACGCAGTGATCGCCGCCTTTGCCAGCTTCGGCGCGCTGCTGCTGCTGTGGATTTTGAACGGCATGACCCAAGACCCCAACCATCCGCTGGTGTATGTGTCGCTGATGAAACATTTTGAAGGTTTCAATCGCGGCCTGATCGATACGGCTGATATAGCCTATTTATTGCTATTCGCTGCAACGTTTCTGATTTTAACCATGCGTCAATTGGATGCGAAACGCTTGCAAGGTTAACCATGGAACTCAACCGCAAAGTTAAATTTCAACTCCAGCTTCATCACTGGGTATTCGTGGTGCTGCTGTTACTGCTCGCCGGATTACTGGGCGCAGCGTCACGCATTTATCACAAGAGTTGGGATGTCACTTTCAACGCCCGCAACAGCTTGAGCGCCGGCAGCATCGAGTTGCTCGGTAAACTGAAACAGCCGATCTCCGTCACCGTGTATGCCGCAGCAAATGGCGAAACCGGCAAAGCGGCCACCGATTTCCTCACGCCCTACCAGCGCAGCAAACCCAACATCAAACTCAGCTTCATCGACCCCGCCGAACAGCCAATGTTGGCGCGCCAAGCCGGAATTCAGCGCGAAGGCGAGATGATCGTGCAAGTCGGCAAGCGCAGCGAGCATTTAGCCAGCTACAACGAATCCGCCTTCACTAATCTGCTGATGCGCTTGGCGCGCGACAAAGAGCGGCTGGTGCTATATCTCGACGGCCACGGCGAACGCAAGCTCGATGGCCAGGCAAATCACGATTTGGGCGATTTCGGCGTACAACTCGCGAGCCGCGGTTTCAAGAGCGCGCCCTTGAATCTGTCACTGGCGCAAGCCGTGCCGCACAACGCTTCGGTGCTGGTGATCGCCGGCCCGCGCGTGGACTTGCTGCCGGCGGAAGTGGATAAGCTAAAACAATATGCGCAGCGCGGCGGCAATTTATTATGGCTGGCGGATCAAGAGCCGCTGCATGGCTTGCAGCCCTTGGTGGAACAATTCGGCATCGCGCTCACGCCCGGCACCGTGATCGATCCGCAAGCGACGGACATGAAAGTGGCGGCTACCTCCGCCATCGGCGCGGCCTACGGTCGGCACCCGCTATTGGCAAATTTCAACGTCATCACCGTGTTTCCCTTCGCGCGCGAAGTCGTGGCCTTGGAAGGTGAGCGCGGCTGGCGCGCCACCCCGCTGATTCAAGTCGCTGCGCGCGGCTGGCTCGAAACCAGTAAGCTGGACAGCGGCGTTGCCTTCGATAAAGGTAAAGACAAAACCGGCCCGATCACCATCGCCGTCGCGCTGGAGCGCAGTGTGGAAAGCCGCGAACAACGCGTGGCGGTAATCGGCAACGGCCACTTCCTCGCCAACCAATACCTCGGCAATGCCGGCAACCTCGATCTCGGCATCAACCTCATCAACTGGCTGGCGGGCGATGAAAACCTGATCGCGATTCAGCCGCGCACCACGCGTGACGCGCAAGTGGAACTCTCGCAGAACGCCACGCTATTTATCGTGATCGGCTTCTTGATCGCTGTGCCTATCGCCTTCCTAGTCGCGGGTGGCCTGGTTTGGTGGCGCCGCCGCAGGCCATGAGTTCCCGGCTCTGGGTCAACCTGGCGCTCGCGCTTGCGGTAGCGGCTTTGGCATGGTTGGTTTTTTTTAAACCCGAGCCGATCGACTCTTCGAAACACAAACTCTCCACTCTCGCCCCAGCCAGTATCAGCGAAATCACCATCGCCCCGGCGCAGCGGCCGCATGTGGTATTGACCAAACGCGCGGGCAACTGGTTTGTCACCGCACCCTTCGCCGCGCGCGCCGATGCGGCGCGGGTGGATGGCCTGCTGGGGCTGCTTTCCGCTGAGAGCGGACAACGCTTCGCGGCACTTGATCTGACGCGCTTCGAGCTTGATCATCCGCTCGCCAGCATCAAAATCGGCACTCAGGAATTCAGCTTCGGCGGCGTGCATCCGCTCACCAACCAACTGTATGTGCTGACGCAAGGTGCGGTGTATTTAGTCTCGCCAGTGTATTTCGTCGATGTCGCCAAGCTACCTACGGACTACGCGGCCAAACAACTGCTCGACGCAACCGAGAATCCGGTCGCCTTTGAATTCGCAACGTTCAAGCTTACCCGCACCGACGGCAAGTGGCGCAAAGAACCCTCGGACCCTGCGCTCAGCCAAGACGACGCCAATAAATTCGCCGACGAATGGCGGCATGCACAAGCCCTCGCCGTCAGCCAGCCGCACGCCTTCAAAGCCACGGAGCACATCACCCTGCGCTTCACCTCGGGCAAGACGTTAAAACTTCAAGCCGCGCAACAGGAGCAGGAATGGGTCGTGTTGCGCGAGGATGAAAAACTCGCTTATCACTTCACCCTGGATGCAGCGCAGCGCTTGCGGAATTTCAATAAACTAACGCCGTAGTTTTTGTAGCGCCGGCTTCATATAAGTGGAAGTTGTAAGTTGGTCCAACAGCTAAAGGCTATTTGACAGATGGAGCGGCAACAAGCGATGGGATTGCGGCATCTACGGCTCGCGGGCGTTGCCATCTTAGCCACTAGCGCTTGATCGTTACGCCGCTCTCGGCTGCGGCGCTGGGGCACCTCGGAGGAGCCCTTCGGTACTCAAATCCTCATCGATGTCCGGCCAATGAATACCATAACCGCCGCCGCAGATTTGCCAATGCGCGCGCTGTTCGGCGGTCGCGGTCGAGAGGCGCGGATACCACGCCAACGGCACAGCGATCGTGCGGCCGTCCATCAGATCCACGCTCAGTGCATCTTCCGACACACGCACATCCTTCACGCGCTCATCAGCGCTCGGTGCCAAAATACCCATACCACACCTCCAATAAAGTAGATTGCTCCTCACGCACGACGCGCTGAATCTCGCTCAACTCCTTCGCGTTGAACCCGGCATTCCGCGCCAGCGCTACTGACTGCAACCAAAACTTTGCTGACCGATCATCCCGATCCAAATGAATGTGGGGTGGCTCGTTCGGCTCGTGACTGAAAAAATACAGCCGGTACGGCCCACGCCGCATCACCGTTGGCATACTGTTTAAGCCGCCTGCTTCTGCACCTTGCGCTTCAACTGCCCGCGCTCGATGAAGGCATCAATGACTTGCATAATTTACCGCTTCTCTAGTGGCAGTCAGTTTCTCGATCACACTCTTATCCTCATTGATCACGCCATCGAACAGATAATCACTCGTTAACTCCCAACGCATCGGGCTACCGCTTCAAGGTATCACCGCTCGGGCGACACGTAAAGAGGCCACCCTATAGCTGCTGCTGTCATTAAGGTAACCGAATTTATTCGTGCTGATTGGGCACAAGATTTTTCTTTGGGCGGATTGGGAACGCGGGCTTAAGCGAGCATGCAAAGGCTTCCGGCCTGCCATCTGGGTCAGCCAAAGGGGTCACACAGACAAAGGGACAAGTTTTGATGTATGACATTTCTCTTTAGCCGCTGAAAAAATCGCGTATCACTTCGACTTGGATGCGACACGACGCTTGCGCGATTTCCAATAAATGGAAGCTGGAGCGTTTGTAACGCCGGCTTCCAGCCGGCATGCCGGCAAGATGCCGGCGCTACATTTCGCGCACCCGGCCTCCGATCTGCGTTACAAAATCGCCGCTTGACGCCACCTCCTGCCTAAGCTACGATTTCTGAAATTCAGAAATCGGATTGAAGATGGAAACCACCAAATTAGAAGCTTCCGACATCGAGCTGCGCGAGCGCGGCCAAGTGACGCTGCCCAAGGCGCTGCGTGAGGCGCTGCACTTGGAAACTGGTGACTCGCTGCGCGCGGTCATGATCGCCAACGCCATTGTATTGACGCCGCTGCGCATGGATCTTGAAGGACTGCGCAAGCAAATTCGCAAAGTGATGAAGCAACACGGCGTCAGCGCCGAAGACTTGCTGCGCGACTTGTGATCGTCGTTTTTCTCGACAGCAACGTTCTGCTCTCCTCGCTTATCGGTTCTGCGCATTCCCCCCCTACCGTGCTGGTCGATTGGCTGGCCGGTAGAGAGAACATCACCCTGGCCACGGGGCGCTGCTGCATACAAGAAGTAGAACGCAACCTCGCCAAGAAACTGCCGCTGGCACAACCGATCTGGCAGAAATTCTTATTGGCTTCCGGCCTGCGTGTCGACGCCTGCCCGCGCACCCCGGTGACAGGTGTCAACGCGAAAGACATGCCGATTGTCGCCGCCGCCATCGCGGCCAAGGCCGCCTATTTCGTGACGGGTGATAAAGCACTGATCACCGAAATGCGCGGCGCAAAAATCAAAACGCCTCAGCCAGTGACGCCGCGAGAGATGCTGGAGGAATTGCTGGCATTGGGTTTGTCGCTCGGCTAATACTTAACAAAATGCCTGAACTCCCCGAAGTAGAAACCACGCGCCGTGGCTTGGCGCCCCACCTAGAGGGCCAACTGATCCAGGCGGTCGTGATTCGCCACCCCATGCTGCGCTGGCCAGTGCCGCAGCAATTGACGAGCTTGCTGCCGGGCAAACGCATTCGACAGATTCTGCGTCGTGGAAAATACTTGTTGTTCGATACTGATGCCGGTTGGCTGATTGTGCATTTGGGCATGTCGGGCAGCCTGCGTGTGGTGCCAGCCGCAACGCCGCCCGAGAAGCATGATCACTTCGATCTGGTGTTGCGTAGTGGGCACGCCATGCGCTTGCGCGATCCGCGCCGTTTCGGGGCAGTGCTGTGGGCTGGCGAGCAGGTGATGCAACACAAACTGCTTTCGGTCTTGGGTATGGAGCCGTTGACTGATGACTTCAGCGCCGACAAGCTTTATCAAGCCACACGTGGCCGTTCCGCTGCGATCAAACTGGTGTTGATGGATAGCCATCTGGTGGTCGGCGTGGGCAATATCTACGCCAATGAAGCGCTGTTCTATGCCGGTATTAACCCCAAAACCCAGGCCAAACGCTTGAGCCTGGCGCGGCTACAACGCTTGGTGGTGGCAGTGAATGACACCTTAGCGCGTGCCATCCGTGCCGGGGGTTCAAGCCTGCGCGATTTCGTGCAGACCGATGGGGAACCGGGGTATTTCCAACAGGAATATGCGGTGTATGGCCGCACCGATGCGCCATGCACCCGATGCGCCCGGCCCATCAAACAGATTCGCCAAGGACAGCGCTCGACCTTCTACTGCGCCGCTTGTCAGCGATAACCGGCATTTCTATGAATTCGGCATAAACTGGATCAAGTAGCACGTTGTCCTGCTGCGCAATATGCGCTTTAAGATTTTGCTGTAACGCTATTGTTTTTACTTATTATTGTGCTAGATTACTTGGCAAGCGCTGGGCCCGTCCGGCACCCAATCCTAAGCGGAGAGATCATGATTCAAGACAACCTGGTCGCACACTTCGAAGCGTATAGCGCCTGGCGCGGACAATTGCTCGACACCGTGAGCGGCCTTCGCCACTGGCTGCACGAGCAAGAGCTCAACGACGCACAAACCGACCTCCGCATTCAACACATTCTCGACCGCTTGCACGACGACAAGCTCAACGTTGCCTTCGTCGCCGAATTTTCGCGCGGCAAATCGGAACTGATCAACGCCATCTTCTTCGCTGGTTACAAGCAGCGCTTGCTGCCCTCTAGTGCTGGCCGCACCACGATGTGCCCGACCGAACTCTTATATGAAGCAGGTCGTGACCCGTGCATCATGCTGCTGCCGATCGAGACCCGCGGCACCGACACCAGCACCACTGAATACAAGCGCTACACCGACGAATGGGTCGTATCTCCACTCGATATAAATTCCGGCGACGCGATGACTAATGCGCTGTTGCAGGTGTCGGAAACCAAGCGCGTACCGGTGGCGGAAGCCGAGCGCTACGGCTTGTATCACGCCAACGATCAGGACAACATCTTGACCGTGCATGATGACGGCACGGTGGATATCCCGGCCTGGCGCCACGCCATTATCAACTTCCCGCACCCGCTGCTAGAAAAAGGCCTGGTGATTCTCGATACGCCGGGCTTGAACGCGATCGGTACCGAACCGGAGTTAACACTCAACCTGCTGCCCAACGCGCATGCGATTCTCTTCATCCTCGCCGCCGATACCGGCGTGACCAAGAGCGACATCGAAGTCTGGCGCAACCACATCGGCAATACCCAAGGCCGGCAAAAAGGCCGCATCGTCGTATTGAACAAAATCGACGGCATGTGGGATGAGCTCAAAACCTGGGACGCGATTCAAGCCGAGCTCGACAACCAGGTGAGCACGACGGCGCAACTACTCGCACTCGATCCATCGCAGATTTACCCCGTCTCGGCGCAAAAAGGCTTGCTCGCAAAAGTACAGCAAGACGACGCGCTGCTGGATAAAAGCCGCTTGCTGGAATTGGAACGGGCGCTGTCCGATGAGCTGATTCCCTCCAAGCAGGAAATCGTGCGCGAAAATACCGAAAGCGAGCTGGCGGAAATGTTTGGCGCCACCAGCAACATCCTGCGTGGCCGCCGCTCCAGCATACGCGAGCAGCTCGATGAATTGAAAGGCCTACGCGGCAAAAACCAAGACGTCATCGAACATATGATGAACAAGGTGAAGCACGACAAAGAAAATTTCGAGAAAGGCCTGCAACGCTACCAAGCGCTGCGTTCGGTGTTCTCTACCCAAACCAACAAGCTTTACAGCTACCTCGGCATGGAGTCGTTGAAAGCGGAAGTGCGCGACATCCGCGGCCAGATGGAAAAAAGCCGCTTTACCCGGGGTATCCGCGAAGCGATGAATACGTTCTTCAAGGACGTATCCGGCAATATCGGCAAAGCCGCTGGGCAAGTGGACGAGATCAAGCTGATGATGGAAGCCATGTACCGGAAGTTCAGCGAGGAGCATGGCTTAAAGCCGGCCACCACCACCCCCTTCTCCACCCTGAAATACCAGAAGGAGCTCGCCAAGCTTGAGAAAGCCTATAACGATCACTTCAACACCCTCATGGTGTATGCCAGCGAGCGTTCTGGACTCACCAAGAAATTCTTCGAGACCGTGGCTACGCGCGTGGTGCAAGTGTACGAAATCGCCAACCGCGATGTGGATAACTGGCTCAAGGCGATCATGGCGCCGATGGAAACCCAAGTACGCGAGCATCAGCTTCAACTACGCCGCCGCCTGGAGAGCATCAAGCGCATCCATAAAGCGACCGACACCTTAGAGGACCGCATTACCGAACTGGAACACATGGAAGGCCATATCCTGCGCCAGCTCGACGAACTCAACAGCCTCAACACCCATCTGCACGAATCGCTGATGCATGACGCCAATCGGGATGTCGCCTTCGCTTAGCGCGACAGCTTTACGCGGCATTTAAAAGGCGGGGCAACCCGCCTTTTTTTATGCCCTTGGCAAGCTGCTGGCCGATACGTTACATTGGCATGCGTAAGCCAAAAAAACCATTTTCTTTCAACCCATAAGGGAAGACGCATGCCATCACTACGCTTATTTGCCGCGCTCTGCGCCGGTGCAATACTTTCACTCGGCCAAGCCTTCGCCGCCGATCCCAAAGCTGAAATGGACGCGGCGATGCAAGCCGCCAACACCGCCATGCAGAAAGGTCCCGCCGATGTTGCTGTCGCCGGGCAAGCAACGCTAAAGCTGCCAGCAAACGTCGGCTTCATTCCTGCCAAGGAATCGCGCCGACTGTTGGAAGCCATGGGCAATCGCACTTCGGATGAAACGCAAGGCCTGATCATCGCAACCGACGGGCAAAACGCTAATTGGTTCATGGTGGTGAGCTACACCGCTGCCGGCTATATCAAGGACGACGACGCGAAAACTTGGAATGCAGATGAGTTGCTCAACAGCTTGCGCGAAGGCACCGAGGAAGCAAATAAAGAGCGGAAAACGCGCGGTATCCCGGAAATGGAAATCGTCGGTTGGGTGGAGAAGCCGCTCTACGACGCCGCCAGCCAACGCTTAGTGTGGTCTCTCGCCTCGCACGACAAAGGCCAAGCCAGCGGCGCAGATAATGGCATCAACTACAACACCCTGGTACTGGGGCGCGAAGGTTATGTCAGCATGAATCTCGTCACCGGCATGAAAGAGGTTGAAGCCCTCAAACCGGTGGCCAAAAACATGCTCGCCGCGATGGCCTTCGACAGCGGCAAACGCTATGCGGATTTCAATGCGGGCACGGATAAAGTCGCAGAATATGGCCTCGCCGCTTTGGTCGCCGGCGTAGCGGCTAAGAAACTCGGGCTACTCGCTGTCATCGGCGTCTTTCTCGCCAAATTCGCCAAGATCATCATCGCGGCCGTTGCGGTGGGCGGCGGCGTCTTAGGTAAAAAATGGTGGAATCGCAGAAAGGGCAACGAGGCCGCTTGATATAAATATTGCGCTGCCAAGATGCCGGGCAAGGCTCGGCTTTAACTCACGATCTCTCACCCCTCCCCAGTAAACCGCTTCAGCATGCGCCGGTTGCGCTTGGTTGGGCGTCCATGGAGTTGCTCGGCGGGCTCGTTCTCCACCCGCCGTGTCGCGGCTTGTGCCAGGCGCCGTGCTTGGCTTTCTTCGGTTTCTTCGTAGAGTTTGCGCGCCACTTCCGCTGGGCCGCGCCGTGCGCTTAACTCGCGCACGGTGACTTGCCACGTATAGTCCCCGATGTGGATGTCTAGCGCATCACCAACATGCAACTCTTTCGCCGGCTTCACGCGTTGGTCATTGAGCTTGACCTTGCCGCCCTCCACTGCTTGGGCGGCCAGGCTGCGCGTTTTAAAAAAACGCGCAGCCCACAGCCATTTATCGATACGCAGTTTTTCAGTTAATTCGAATTGACTCATAAGTAGCGATGGTAGCAAATCCTGTTTTTCTCTTCGCACAACAGGCTCCAGCACAGCGCAATTTAAACTTGACTTCCCCAAACGCCAGAAGGGATAAGGCATGCCGGATGTCACTCCAGAGCCACCCTATTTTTAAAGGCTTAAAACCAACTCCATTCGCAAAACAACCCACAGCATAGGCTTTGCACGAAGGCATAAATTAAATCAATATCGTTTCGTCACCAATAATTCACAAATCTTTGTTTTTATTGAAATAATAATACGTATAAAAAATGATCGAAAGCAAAATAGCGTTGCCGTTGCTATGACTTAGCTCGTGTCTAAACACATTGTCCACAGCTTTATCCACAGCAATTGTGGATACTGCCGTTTGTCGGGAAAAATGCTTATTTCATACAAGAGTAGCTGATACGCTGGTATAAATACTTTAACAATCGGCGGGAGCTCGTTAGTTGGAAACGGATTTCTTAAAAAACAGCGACTCGCTTGACGCACGGCGATGGTCGGCGCCACGCTGAAAGTCTAGGCATGAGCTTACGCCATGCACTGGAAATGACTTCGGTCACCGATGTGGGGCAGGCGCGCAGCCAAAACGAAGATTTTGTCGCCGTCGATGCGGATTTCGGCTTGGCGATTCTGGCCGATGGCATGGGTGGGTATAGTGCGGGCGAAATCGCCAGCAGCATGACCGTCACCTTATTGATGCAAGGCTTGAAAGCGCGGCTGCCGGAGATGGCGCCAGAACCACAAGCACTGGAAACGCTAGTGCGCGAGCTTGTCGCTACAACCAACGCCGCCGTGTATGAAACCGCGTGCACGCGGCCGCAGTGCGCGGGCATGGGCACGACATTGGTACTAGCTGTGTTTCACGATAATCGCCTGCTGGCCGCGCATATCGGCGATTCGCGCCTATATCGTCTGCGTGGCGGCCAGCTCACCCAATTGACGCGCGACCACTCGCTGGTGCAAGAGCAAATCGACAGCGGCATGCTCTCGCAAGAGGAAGCCCCTTGGTCGAGCAATAAAAGCCTAGTCACGCGCGCACTTGGTGTGGACCCGGAAGTGCCGCTGGATGTGAAAGTATTCGACACCACGCCGAATGATATGTATTTGCTATGCTCGGACGGCCTCACCGACATGGTGACGCTATCGGATATCCAAGCTGCGATGGAATTGATGGGCGGCAACCTGCCGCTTGCCGCGCACGAGATGGTCAAGCTGGCAAATGAGCAAGGCGGACACGATAATATTTCAGTGGCACTGGTAAAGGTACGCAAACCGTTCCCTGTGCAGGGTGGATTGTTGCAATCGTTATGGAGCCGAACCTTCGGCTGATTATTAGGAGACGCAAGATGGCTTCTCTCGTACTAAGCCTCGACGGCGAAATGATCCGTGAATTCGAGATCACCAAGCCGCGCATCACCATCGGCCGCCGGCCCTACAACGATGTGCCGATCGACAACCTCGCCGTGTCCGGCGAGCATGCCGCGATTGTGCAAATCGGCAACGATCTGATATTTGAAGACGGCGGCAGCACCAACGGAACGCTGCTCAACGGCGCATCGGTCGAGAAACAACTACTCAAGGATGGCGACGTAATCGAGATCGGCAAGTACCATTTACGCTTTTTCGCCGGCAAGACCATCACCGCGCAACCCGATTTCGAAAAAACCATGCTCATCCGCAGCCCGTTCGCCGGCATGCACCTAAAGCTAGACGATACGCCGCCCGCTGCGGAAGGCGCATTGCCGATCGATGCGCCCACCCATCTCGATCCTTTCCCCTCCACTTTCTCACCGGAAATAAAAACTCATCACGCGCCAGAACCGCTGGTGGCGCAAGCAGTACATGTCGCCACAGAAACGCCTCCGCACCCGCTCCACTATGCGCTGAAAGTACTTAACGGAAAGCAGAGCGGCGCTGAAATTCCCCTCACCAAACCGATTACCTCTCTCGGCAAGAAAAACGTGCAGGTGGCCATGATTACCCGCCGCCCGAACGGCTTCTTCCTCAACCATGTGCAGGGCGACAAATTTCCCATCGTCAACGGCGCCACTCTCAACGAGCGGCCCTGCCCGCTGAATCCGGATGATGTGATTGAGTTGGCGGGAGTGCGTATGGAGTTTTTGGCGAAATAGAACGCTGCACGGGGAGTAATGACCGACCCTATTATTTTCGAATAGGTGTATAGGTTAGAGGGTCGTGTCAAAACGCCCCATAGGGCAAAGCTAGTATCACTAGTAGCTGTAGAGTAAATCGGAAAATAAATAAGATAAGTTATTTGTTTTCCGCATCGTTCGCCGCGACTGCGCCGGCCTTTCGAGTGAGGTACACAACTAAACCTTCGGTAGCAACCTCTATAAAATTTTCGCTATAACCAAGTTCTTTAAGCTCCCAACGAAAAGTATTGCTAAGTTTAGCAGTGCGGTATACACCAAGCTTCTTTTCAATCTTGAACTCGATCGCTTTTTGATAAATCGCCTCTAGGATATTCGATATTCCTTTTGGTGAAATTTTTCGTTCGTTGCCGCTTTCCATGCTGGACGGATATCGTTTCGCCAAATCCTGAACCAGCAACTTAGCGAAATCATCGACTGCCTTACCCGAAAACCAATTAAAAATACCCATAACCCATCCTTCCTTATCCCCATAAAACGAGAAATTTACTCAATACATTCCTGTGCGAAGTGAGGTGGAATGATATGTTGGTAACCATCCAAAGGAAATGGCTCGTACGCACCCTCACCCACCTTTTTCATCAACCAAAACCCTTCATGGGCCGATACCGGCTGATGGAAAAAATCATTAACTGCCAAAGTAACTCCGGGGTGATAAAAAGTTTTTTTGTTTGGATCAATCAGGCAATCACGGGAGTCATTAGCTACTGCAAAGTTAAAGTCAATCCCATCGGAAACCTGAAGTTCCAGATCATCGCCACACAGAATGCCTCCAATTTTCAATATTCTGTCAGACTCCTTCAAATCAAAGGCGACATCATCATAGTAGTGGCTGCCGTCAATATAGATGACATCAAAAGAATTGGATTCTAGCTTAGGCAGAATTTCCGCAGAAACCCCGCGTTGATGCTGAATACTTATCGGTGAAAACCTGACATTGTGGAGAAAAAGTTTATAGGCGACATCTGATTTCCCCATCTCATTCATGGTTTCATAATAGTCAGCCCCTTGGGCAATATCTGCTTCATTGAAATAAGGTAACCAAGGATCAACGCAAAGTATGCCTCCGGAGACATCAAACTGGCGCATAGAAAACCCAAAAGTTAGCGCGGAGGCACCAATCCATGAGCCTATTTCCATCAGCCTGATGTGCTGCCCCTTTAACGAATTTATTAACTTGGACAGGTAGAGCTGTCGGATAGGATTGCCCTGTGTCCCTGCGGCGTCCGATTTAAAATAAGGTCGGTCAGCATGTATATGGGAAAGAATATTTTTCATGTGTCAAAATGATTTAAAAAGAAGTGGAATGAGTGCCGTAGATTCGATTTTTAGCTTCAACGCATGAGGCCACTCAGCATACGCTCAACCAAGGATCGATGGGGGACATCAGATTGACCCCCTTCTTTTTTAGCGACGCGAATATTGTACAAGATTAAATCCCTCTCCACTTCGTCCTCAATAATCGGCTCAACACCATGAAAGGAATTATTTGTACGCAGGAATGCAAACAAAGAATTGGGCTTGTATTCCATGGTCACAACCTTCTCAAACATTTCAAAAGGGTAATGGGGGCCGCCGACACAAGTGAAGCTCTTATCAATCGGAGTATAAATAGTTGTACCCAGATGCGCGCGCGATGAATCTTGAGGACAGTAAAACAGAAGTGAAAGCAGTCTATGAGGTAGATCCGTATGAGGTCCAATCTCGTAGCGGCTGTGATCACGCACAATCAAGGAATCCGGCTGGAATGAAAAGTGATCTATGCTCATCCCGAGCCGACTTTCTATTTGGGGCCGAAATTTATCTATCAACGACACCATAAAATTTTTACCCAGAAACCAAGTCGCCATCTCCTTCCAGAAGGCCTGTCTTCCATTTTGCAATTTCTCAATTTCGGAAGGCGTAAACCGTATAACATGCCTCTCCTTATAATCGCCGGATGAAACTCGTCCCGTATTAGCGAGACTGACAAAGTTGTTTGCCACTGGCCAATTCTCACGAAGCAACTGATAAAAATCGAAGGGGAAGATATTTTCTATATATAGATGTGGATATGGATATTCGTTTAAGGGGGCATTCAAGACTCGATAGATTACATATTGCTCAGCGTTGGAAGACATAATTGCCGACCCCCTTAAAAGCCCCCTCTTTGCGTACAGCGGTGTTGACTTGATCGTCATCGTAAGAGAAACCTAACCCCACCATTTGCTCAACGATGGCACGGTGTTCCGGCAACCCCTGATTAATTTCGACCAGAACCGAGCGCAATAAAGAATTCCGCAAAGTGTCCTGACAACCTGCAAGCACCTTATGCTCTAGTCCATCAACATCAATCTTTATATGATTCGGCACAGGCACAGCCCCATTTAAAACGAGCTCGTCAAGCGTCACAGAGTAACACCCTTGCGTGAAGGCAGATTCAAGGGGCTGAAGATTGAAATCGAGCTCCTGACCGAATGTATGGCACGAGCCCCCCGGCATAAACGCGCTGAGAAACAAGGTCGAGAATCGGTGCTCATCCGACAAGGCACAGCAATATGCCATTACCAAAGTCGATAAGCCATTAAGGAAGATATTTTTGTTTAGCAAAGCATAGTTTTGGGATTCCGGTTCAAATGCAAAAACACGCACCCCACGAGTCTTTGCAGCCCATATGGAATACATCCCAACGTTAGCACCGACATCAACGAGCACATCTCCCGATTGAAAGGTCGTGATCCATGCCAGAGTGTCAGGTTCCTTCTCGAAAAAGGACGTAACGCGCCACGAGGTGTACCGGTTAGGCGTTACATATATTACAGAACCATCAGCGTAGGGTATTTGTTGTGTAGGATTTAGTGCTTCATATGCCTCCAGGGTGAGTCTGGCTTGGGGGGCGCCTGCAATAGTTGGAAGCTCCCGCAGCCGATTACCGGATGCAAATGACTTTAGCAATCGCGCAATAATTGACATTAGATTACCCGGGGGTTGCCTTTTAAATATGGATGGAAATAGGGCACAGCTACCTTGTAGAATCAAACACTCTTTTTAATATGCTAACAATCATGACATGATGAATGCAAACAACTGATTAACTTTACATTGATTATCCTATTTAATATCGGAGATCTTGCTAATATATTAAGACCCTTGCCAAAGCAAAGCCTTTTAAGAACTCGTTTTACCGGATAACGAATGCTAAAGAAATTTCTAACTGAATTGGCGCGAGCAATTGGGCGGAGAGACGCTAGCCACCAACAAACAAAAATATCGTTACTCCTGCAGCAAGGCCAGGACAGCCTTTTGGCGGGCAATGCAACTCTGGCTGCGAAATTTGCACGAAAAGCCATTCGCTCAGACCCTAACACTCCCCAGGCACATTATCTTTTGGGCCGCGCCTACATCGACCAGAGTCGCTTTATCGATGCAGCAAGTTCAATAGAAAAGGCCGTTCAACTCGACCCAAGGTATGCGATCGCGCTCCAAGACTTAGGTAACGTGTATCGAACACTTGGGCAAAATGAAAAAGCAGCAACTTGTTATCAGGTCGCCCTTCAGATAGATGAAGGGCTTACGCTGACATGGTTAAACATGGGGCTGCTGCTTGCTGATTTAGGGCGAAGTTCAGATGCTATTGCCGCCGTAAAGCGTGCACTCGATCATGTTCCCACCCTAATTGAAGGGCTCAAATTTCTTGTTCGCGAGCTCACCCAACAGGAACGATTCGAAGAAGCGCTTAAATATTTGTTTCGAGCCAACGAGCGGCAGCCTAATTCAGCGGACATCCTGAACGGAATCGGTTTTGTACTGCAAAAGCAAGACCGGGTTACCGAGGCCATCACCTATTACGAGCAAGGAATACATATTTCCCCTGAAAATGCTGAGCTATGGGGAAATCTAGGAATTGCCTATCAAGACTTAATGCGGCTTGATGATGCCATCTCAGCCTATGAGCGCGCCCAAGAACTCAAACCAGAGTGGCTAGTCCCTCGATGGCATCGGTCTCTTGCTTACCTACTGAGGGGCGATTTCCAGCGCGGTTGGGAAGATTACGAATTACGACTCTTACCCACTCAAAAACCAAAGCCGCGTGAATTTCCATTTGAGCGCTGGCGCGGCGAATCGGCCGTTGATAAATCAATTTTGGTTTATAGCGAGCAAGGGGTTGGTGATGAAATTATGTTTGCATCTTGTATCCCTGAAGTACTCAAGCGTTCAGAGCACTGCATTATCGAATGCTCGCACAAGCTTGCTCCCATCTTCCGACGTTCATTCCCAACCACCGACGTAATTGGTACCGACCAAGGGCAAGATAGGCGCTGGCTTGAATCCGCGAAAAATATCGACTTGTGCATACCGATTGGCAGCTTGCCTCTTTACTTCAGGCGTAGCCCCCATGAGTTTCCCGCAACCAATAGTTATCTAACCGCGGACGAAGCTTCTGTAGCGCACTGGTGCCAAGAGCTTGATCAGCTTGGCCCTGGTCTTAAGGTAGGAATATCCTGGAAAGGTGGAACCGTTATCTCACGA
>JAUXTZ010000232.1 GCA_030681095.1 Burkholderiales bacterium | reverse complement strand
GTTCACTTCATCGGCGAGAATCACCTGCGCGAAGATCGGGCCGGGGTGAAACGTAAATCCTCTTTGCTCGCGGTCATAGACCGATACCCCGAGGATATCCGCCGGCAGCAAGTCGCTGGTGAATTGGATGCGATGAAAATCAAGACCGAGCGTCTGTGCCAACACATGCGCCAGCGTGGTTTTGCCCATGCCCGGCATGTCCTCGATCAGCAAATGGCCGCGCGCCAGCAGACAGGCGAGCGCCAATTGGATTTGGTGCTGCTTGCCCAGGATAACTTGCGATGCCTGTTGCAGCGCTTGCGCCAGGGTCGCTTGGAGGGGGTTGGTGTGTTCGGTCATAAAAATGGCTTAGGTGAGATAGGCGGCTAGGTTGATGCATTATCGACTATTAACAGCCAGGCTTAAACAGATAGCATTTCTTGACAATTTTCCGCACGTACATACAATGTAATTATGATTAAATTTGAATGGGATGCAGCCAAAGCACATTCAAACAAGAAGAAGCACGGCGTTTCGTTTGAGGAGGCGCAATCTGTCTTCTATGATGAGTTTGCCGTGCAATTTTTTGATGAAGATAACTCAGCATCCGAAGACAGGTTTCTGATGCTTGGTTTAAGCGATGAAGCCCGGCTCCTAATTGTCTGTCATTGCGAACGCGCCCAAGGCAACATCATTCGGATTATCTCGGCAAGAAAAGCCACGAAAAACGAAAGCAGCCATTACCAAGGGGTTAGACCATGAAAACCGAATACGATCTGTCAAAAATGAAATCCCGCAAAAATCCCTATGCGGCCAAGCTCAAAAAGTCCGTCACGATGCGCTTGAGCGAAGACGTGATCAGCTATTTTAAAAATATGGCTGAAGAAAAGGGCGTCCCGTATCAGAGCCTGATCAATCTTTACCTGCGAGACTGCGTAGCAAGCCATCGGAAAATTGATATCTCCTGGCAAGCCGTTTCCCGTTAATAAATTCGTGGCGCGCGCAGTTTCTCTTGTGCCGGCACACGATAAAAACCTAATCGGCGCGTATTGAGAGCGCCGCTCTTCTCCGCTTCATCCACGGCACAACCCGGCTCCACCAAGTGCAGGCAATTGCTGAAGCGGCAGTGTCCGAGATAGGGGCGGAATTCGATGAAAATTTGCGCGATGTCTTCCACGTTTAAGTGATGCAGGCCGAATTCCTGCAAGCCAGGCGAGTCGATGATGTGGCTGTCGGAGAGCTACAGGCCGAGTAAACCCACCGCCGCAAACGATCTAATCGCCACGAGCACCTTCTTTGGTGCCACGATGAAAATAACGCTCGGCCAGACCCAGTATCGGTGTCAAACCCAAACCCGGCGATTGGGCAAGCCGCGATGACAGGATATCGAGCTCGCCTTTTGCGCCGAACATAAGCGCTGGCTCCACGGCATCGGACTCCAGCAATAGCGTGCCGTATGCCCCCTCTTGAGCAATCAAGATATCGCGTGCCGCCTGCGCCACAACCAGCGCCGCACGCGTGAGCAAGCTCGTTTCACCCACCTGAGCGCCGACAACCAAAGCAAGCCCTGCCTGGCGGCAACGATTCACCACTTGGAGTGAGCGCAGCAGACCGCCCATTTTTGAAACGCGAAGATTGACAATCCACCGCTCAGGCGCCCCTGGCAACTGCGCAAGCTGTTCCTCTCGTGTGATGCTCTCGTCCAGCACGATACGGATCGCAAGCGACTCGGCGAGCGCCGCCAGATCGGCAAACTGACCGGGCCGAAGCGGCTCCTCGATGGCGACGAACGGGTAATCGAGCGATTCCAGGTAGCGCTGCGCGACATGGGCATCGGCCCAAAGGTTATTCGCATCGGCCCGCACCTGTGCCGGGCCGATGTCAGCTGCACGCAGGACAGCGAGGTTCGCGCGGTCACGGCCAGCATCCCCCGAAAGCTTGATCTTGAAATCGCGCATCCCGATTTTCCGATAGCGATTTAACGTTTCGGCAAACTGTTTTGCGTCCGTCGCGCCGAGCACGGCACTGTAAAAAAACGGCCCTGCCAGCAGCGGCAAGCCCAGAAAAGCCTCCACTGGCAGCCTGTTGCCTCGGGCAAAGAGATCCAGCAGCGCTAACTCAATTGCGCACCATGCGGCAGGATTTTGGTCGATGTCGCCCTCATGAGCCCGGCACCACGCCTGCAGGGTCTTCAAATCTGTAACCCGGGCCAGGATGTCGTCACGATGTAGTTCAAAAAACATGGCTACGCTGGCATCTGTCTCGCCCGTAACGTAGTCACGGGGGCAGCCTTCGCCGTACCCGGTCAGCCCTGATTCTGATTGCGCAATGACCAGCGCGCTTTGCGTAATATTGCGTTCAGCCGAGGCGTGCTTGAAAGCGACCCGGAACGGGATGCGTAGCAATTGAAGGGTAAGGCTTGCGATATGCACGTGCAAACTACTCCGCAGCGATCTCTGCTTGAAAATCGAAAGTAATCTCGTCCTTGTATGCGAGGCCGGGGACCTTGAGTTGTCCTTCCTTCTGCCCAAGTTTTACGAGATGCGCGCGGAAACGTATGGCTGTTCCGGGTTTAAGCAGCCACGCTTGCGCCGGCTTGAGGCGGCCGCTAGCGCGCTTCTGTTGGTATTCCACGTTCTGCCGGCAGAGATGCTCATCGAGCAGATGGCTCAATTCGTCGATATCTGAAGTCGGGGAACTGCTCAGCTCCAAGTAAAACGCATATCGCCCGGCATCACGGTCGGCAAGCGCGATGAAAAAGAGAATAGTCAGCGAGCACTGTACCCCCATTTCCAACACGGCCTGTGTCATGTGGGACTCGTACAGCTTCTCGCCAGTGATGTTGGTCACGCCCCGGCCTTTCTGCAGGAATTCGATCAGCGGGGCACCGTGCCGGTGGCCGGTTACGCGGACAATGTCGTTTATGTCATAGCGATACAGCCCACTCGTCGTCGTGACAATAATGTAGTACTCGCGTCCCCGCTCCAGCCGGTCCAGCGTCAGAAACACTGGTTGCTTTTCGTCCCAGCGGTCACGTTCGACAAACTCGAAAAAATAATCCTGGAACACCGGCAGCCCGGACGCGGTATTGGCCTCGTCCGTCAGCGTGGTGCGGCACTCGCTCGCGAGAAAACCAAGATCCATGAGCACGGTCAGTTCGGGCAACTGCGCCTTGACGGTTTGCAATGGGATTCGACAGTTGCTGCCAGTCCACGTCGCCACCAGTGCGACGTACGGCCAGAGGTCTCCGAGCCCGAGCCGTTCCTTCGCCACGAACAGCTCCCGCAGCTCGGTAGCCCTTGCCCGATCAGGCTGGAGCTTGTGCGTTACGGCCGTGATGACCTCAGGCGGGAGCGGTCGCTCGGCTGGCCACTGTCCCGTCTCGATGCCGGTTAACAACTCATCGCGATACTTGTGCGCCAATTCCAGCAACAGTACGAAGGTGGACGGGTTGGCGGTGGCGATATACGTAATACCTTTCTCGGCCAGCGCTAGGCGGAGAATCAAGAGATACTTGGTCAGATGGTCCTGGATACGAAATACGACCGGGGGCAGGATGAATTTCCGTTTCATCGGCCACGGCAGCATCTCGTACATGACGCCCGAGATTGCGCCGACCGGCTTGCCAGTAGGGGTTCTTTCCTCTTCCGCTGCGCCAGTGATCCCCAGCAGCGCCCCGCGAAACGCGCGCGGGCAGGCGCGATATTGCAGATAGGCGGCAAGCGCCTGTTGGCGTTTTATCTGTGCCAGCATGGTGGACGTAACCGGCAGCAGTTTCGCAGCGCCGGTGGTGCCGCTGGTTTTGGCGTAGAACACCGCATTCTCCAAGGTGAGGGCGGCATTGCCGGTTTCTTCCTGTTCCTCGATGTACGGCCTCAGGCTGTTGTAAGTCTGCACCGGACACAGGCGCTGAAAATCCGCGACAGAAGCGACCTCAGCGAAACGATGCTGTTCACCAAATGCAGTGTTCTGATTCTGTTGCACGATTCGGCGCAGCACATGCTGCTGCACCACCGCGACATCGTTCGTGGCCTTTTCCAGCGCACGCCAATCCGTGTGTTTGATCTTCGCAAAGCCGAGCTTGAGCAAAAGATTCATCGCGGCTTCGCGCAACGTAGGCACGAACACATCGCGACTTTCCAGGTTTCTCACGAAAGGGCTGAGCAACTGCCGGCCGAAAGTCGTCGGATAGCGATCGTTCTGGATGCCTGCGCGTGCCAAGCTGCGGTCGCGTGGGCGGTAGTATGTGCCGAACACGATGTCCCAGACGATGGTGGTGTTGCTGTAATTATTATTGGCTTCCTCCAAAATTCTTGAATGGTGCCAGCGATGCAACTCTGCAGTGCTGAAAATATAGTTAAGCAAGCCGAATCGAAGATAAACGTTGCTGTGCTGGTAGAAACCGTTCACTGCATAACAGACGAAGTAGAACGCCAGTACATTTTCATTCACGCCCAGGAGAATGAAAGGCATCGAGTCGAAGACAAAATGCAAGGTCTTTTCAAGTGGATGAAAGCGCGCGGTGTTGAGCCAGTAGAGCTTGTCAGGCGAATGGTGCACCGCATGCAAGCGCCACAGGACGGGATTGGTGTGTGCAAAGCGATGCACCCAATAGCGCATGAGATCTACAAGTAGCACCATCAGTACGCCCTGGCCCAGGATCGGCCATTGATGCGGCCACAACGATGAATGCAGGTAGGGGCGGGTCAAATCACTTAACCCCAGCACGACCAGCAGTGCAAGCAGCGGAGGCATCGCAATTTGTGTCACGAAAACGTAGAGCGCATCGGTAAGCCACTCCTTGCGATCAGGCCGCCAATCGGGGCGATGTGGCATGCCGCGTTCCAGTACTGGCAATATAGCTGCCGCGCAGACAATCACCGGAATATAGGCGCTCACCCACTTGGGGTAACCGTGCGCGCTGGCCCATAGAAACGCTGTAATCGCGAGAAAGAATGAGGCCGGGTAGGCAATTACGGCGATAATTTCTTGCCATAACGGCCGCTTGGCACTTGATGGGCGTGCGGTCACCGTATAGTTCATAGTCGATGTGCCGTGGCTTCAAGATGAAAATAGCCAACTACAATTAAATAACCCGAAAGTACGAAATGGAAAAAAATTGGTAAATAACTGCTGAACCAGTTGTGTTCAGATAGACCGGTCAGGCCAATGAAAAGGCGAAGCCCCATGACAATAAAATAGATCAAACCGACGATGAAAAATCCCCA
>JAUXTZ010000228.1 GCA_030681095.1 Burkholderiales bacterium | reverse complement strand
TATCGACTGCGTGACAAGCAGCTGGAGCTGCTCACGCATGATCATTCGCTGCTGCAGGAACAGATCGACCAGGGCATACTCAGTACCGAGGCCGCTGCCATGTCCCACAACCGTCATCTGGTAACGCGCGGGCTGGGCCTGGAATCCGAGGTGGAGGTGTCGCTGAGTGAGTGCGAAGCGCAGCCGGGCGATCTCTTTCTACTCTGTTCGGATGGCCTCAACGATATGGTCGACAACGCCGATATCCAGCTGGTACTCAATTCGCTCCAGTCCAATTTACCGCTCGCCGCCAGCCAGCTGGTGATGATCGCCAACGACAATGGTGGCGAAGACAATGTTTCCGTCATCCTGGCAAGAACAGGCAAACAACCCATAGCGAAGAAACCGGGTTTCTTTGCCCGGCTATTTGGAGGCTGATACCCCATGGCCAAACTAATCGTCAGTCAAAACGGTGAAGTCATCGAAAACCGATTTCTCAACGCATCCAGCTTCACCATCGGCAGCCTGGCCGACAGCGATCTAAGCCTGGCCGGCGAGGGCATCAGCCGCACCCACGCACGCATCACCTCAGTCGGCAATGATGACATCCTCGAAGACCAGGGCAGCACCAATGGCACGCTGGTAAATGGTCGGTCGATTACCCGGCATATCCTGCAAAACGACGATGTCATCGAGATTGCCAACATCCAGATTCGTTACCGCAACCATAAGGCCATTGATGGCCCCAGCTTCGACCGGACGATGATCATTCAGCCTTCGGGCGAGGCGCTCGGTGCCCCCGCTCAAGCGGTGGGGACCTATGCGCTGGCAACGGCAAAAAAGGCGCGCCGTTTCAGAACCGGCGCGCGCATGGGCTTGGTCCGGGTACTCAATGACGGCCCGTTAGCGCAGGAAATTGAACTGACCGAAGTGCTGCATACCTTTGGCGTACCCGGCACACAACTGGCGGTGATCAATTCCCGCCCGCAGGGCTACTTCATCACCCATGTTGAAGGAAAAAAGCCGGCGCGGTTAAATGGCAAGTCCATCGGCCATGAACCCCGCTCCCTCGCGCCCAACGACATGATCGAGGTGGTAAACGAGAAGCTGCTGTTTCTGCTCAAATAAGAGCCAAAGTCCGCCCGGGTTGAATACGGGCAGCAAAATTCGCCCCTGCCGCAGCCGGGCATAATGGCCGCCTCGCCACAACGAAGCACCGCCATGACCGCCCCCCGCCTTCCCGTCCTGTCCCTGCTCGAAACCCGCGTCCTCGGCGTGCTCAGCGAAAAGCAGCACACCGTGCCCGACACCTACCCCCTGTCCCTCAACGCCCTGGTGGCCGGCTGCAACCAGAAAACCAGCCGCCACCCCATCATCGAGGCGACCGAAGCCGAGGTGCAGGCCGCCATCGACAGCCTCAAGGGCCCGGCCCTGGTCGTCGAATCCAGCGGCGGCCGCGTGACCCGCACCGCCCACAACATGGGCCGGGCCCTGCGCCTGCCCGCCCAGTCCATCGCCCTGCTCACCGCGCTCATGCTGCGCGGCCCGCAGACCGCCGGCGAACTGCACATCAACTGCGAGCGCCTGCACAAGTTCGCCGACCTCTCCGCGGTGGAAGGCTTTCTGTATGAACTGGCCGAACGCCCCGAAGGCGCCATGGCGGTCGAACTCCCCCGCCAGCCCGGCGCGCGCGAGAACCGCTGGGCCCACCTGCTTTCCGGCGCCCCTGCCATCGAGGAAACCCTGCCCACAGCGCCCGCGGCGAACGAACCCGCAGCCGGCATCGCCGCGAGCGAGATCGCCGCGCTCAAGGCCAACGTGGCAAGGCTGGAGGAAGAGGTCGACGCGCTGAAGCGCGAGATGGGCAAGCTTTGCGCCGAGCTCGGGGTGTCGGGCTGACGGGCGCGGATGACACGGGCCACCGGGAAAATGGCATTGATATCGCCCCATCGTCCGATCAAGCATCCGTTGTCGAAGGCCTACTCCAGACTGAGGGCGGGCATTTAGAGGCGACAAGAGAACCGCGCCCCCGGTCCCATGATTCAACATTTGAATGGAGGTTACTACGCAATTAAGTCCCAAGCAGCCCTATGACGCGCCTGCGTAGTGCCGCTTCACCGAGAAATCGCCGCAACGATGATGAGATTTAACAATCTACTCACAAATGATAAGATTGAATTATCTCCTCATATTTTGAGGCAATCACAGGGGGCCTTGCAGATGCGACATAAACTCCTGCCCAGCGACATTCTTGAGGCTGTAAGCAACCTCGAATCAGCCGGGGCTGACGGGGTGACCTCGTCTGAAATTCATGCCCGCACGGGTGGAAGTTATGCCACCGTTGGGCGTCTCCTCGAAAAGCTGGTGCTGGACGGCCTTCTGATGCGAACAGGGAAGGCCCGGGCAACCCGATATCGCCTGCCTCGCCATGCCCCGGTCAGGTTCGAAAGCGCGATACAGGCCCGGGATTTCATGCACATGACGGTCACCCCCGCGTGGTCCGCTTCCGCCCAAGCGGTGCTCGACAATCTCCAGCGCCCCCTCGCCGCCCGTGACCCGGTGACCTACCAGCGCCGTCTGGTTGACGATTACCGGCCGAACGATTCCTCCCTGCTGCCACGGGATCTGGCTGCGGCCCTGGCGGAAGAAGGGCGCATGCACGGTCAGCAGCCAGCGGGCACCTACGCCAGGAAAGTCCTGGAGCCACTTCTCATCGATCTGTCCTGGTCATCCTCTCGCCTTGAGGGAAATACCTATAGCCTGCTCGCCACCGAGGAACTGTTCAAAAGCGGTTTGCCACCCACCGACCCCGAAGGGGTGATGCTCCTGAACCATAAGCAGGCCATCGAATTTCTCGTAGACGCCGTGCCGACCTACGGTCTCTCGGACGCGGTTATCCGCAACCTGCACTCGCTACTCATGCAGGATCTGCTGGCCGATCCAGGCGCGCTAGGCGCTATTCGAACCACGCTGGTAAACATCGCGGGAACCACCTACGTCCCCTCGCAGGTGCCGCAGCTCCTTGCGGAACTGTTTTCCAGCATCATCGACAAGGCCCGGCTCATTAAAAACCCGGCGGAGGCAGCGTTCTTCCTGTGGGTAAACCTCGCCTATCTACAGCCCTTCGAGGACGGCAACAAGCGGACCAGTCGACTGGCGGCCAACATTCCACTCATGCTTTATAACTGTGCACCCCTCGCATTCCTGGATATTGACCCTCAAGACTATGCCAGTGCCATGCTCGGCGTATACGAACTGCTCGATACCACACTTGCCGCAGAACTCTTCGCCTGGACATACCGTCGCTCCATCCAGAAGTACACAGTCGTCCTTGAGTCGATGGGGGCACCGGATCCGTTCCGTGTGCGCCACCGCGAACGCCTGAGCGAAGCCGTGCAGCGTGTGGTGCGGGAGGGGCAGAGCATTCGACAGGTTATCGAATCGCTAAGCCTGCCCGCCGATGACGCAACGGCTTTTGCCTCGATGCTTGAGAAGGAACTTGCGACGCTCACGATAAACAATTGCGCGCGCTATCGGCTCACTGGCGGCGATGTGCAGAAATGGATGGGGCGCGCCAGGAAGGTCTAGCGGCGTATGCGCGACTCATGAACTGAGCGGCGAACTGGCGGCTTGAGTATTATCTATCGTAAAACAATGTGAGCTTGCCCCTTTGGTCGCAACAGCAACTTCTCTTGCCTTCAACACAATGAAACCACTGCTCGCCACCGCCAAGCATCTGCGCACGGTACATAGCGGCCAAGAACAGATCATCAAAAAAACAAGCCGTGGTCTGATATGCACCGGTTATTCCACGAGTGCAAAAACAGGGTAAGTTTTTAGCAGCCGATAGCAAGACGGGGGGATGTCATGTGGTTTTTTCTGAAGCGGATTAAGCAGAAGCCTGAACAGTCATCTGCACCAAGGCTGTCGCCTTCCCCACCACCCAAAGCGGTTAACTACTCGGACATGATTGCCGGCATGGGCGATTTCCGGGATTTGGCCATTGAGGATGCCACGCTCAAATTCTGGCTGCCAGACCCTGTGGAACGCGCACTGGAAGATTTGGCTAAATATTACGAAGTATCCGTTTCCTTAATGGTACGGATTCTGCTGGCGGACTACGTTTATGGGCGTTATGCCTTGGCCTACATGCGCGAAAACCGGGTTGGCATCCATCGGCGCGATTCCGATCCGCCCTTGTTCTCCAGAAGCATTTCATCTCGGGCAGTGAAGCACATCTACAGAGTGCCCGAACTCGGAAAGAACATCGCACCAATCAAAGTTTGGGTCGCTCAGCGCATGAAAGATGATCTGCAAACCCTGGCCGACCACGCCAGTGTGCTGCTGTCAAAATTCGTGCGCGAGATTATTGTGGGAGGGGTACTCGGGCGTGGCACCTTGCCGGAACGCCCAGGATCAGGAACCGTTCAGCCCTTGCCTGCTGCCGAAGCGTGGGAGCAGGGGCAGGACGTACCCATGCGGGAAGTGGATCGCACTGAAATAGGGGAACTGATTGATCACGAGGTGGAAACGGCTTAGATTGTGGAGGAACCTTCATGAGACCGACGCGATGATTGATCTATCTGCCAGCGATTTGCTTTGGGCTCTATGCGTCCACGAAGACAGATTGCTAAACCCGGCTGATTTCGTGGCTCGCCTGCTGGTAGTGATGATGAAATGGGCTGGCTTGCGCACAGAGATAGAGGCTGCGGTTGCCTCTGGACGATGAAGAAAACAAGGGGAACTTTATTTCCGTTTTAGGACTTTCAAGATGAACACGCGCCGTGAAAACACAACTATCGCCATTCTTTCGGTTTTGCTTGGAGTGTTCTTCGTAATCCCGTGGATCGTGCAACTTGTCATCTACCTTTTCCGCTGACGTTAGGACTCCCATGAAAATCGCATCTGCAATTCGTAAGCGTCAAGTTTTGACGTTCACTTATCATGGTCCGCATCAATCGGCTGAGGCAAGATGCGGGAATGAGAGTTTTTCTACAACCTCGTTAGCCATCAAGGAGGGAGAACATAAATGTCTAAGGTAAGAATCGAGGATAGCGAAAGGACTATTGGTGAGGCTACGCCTCAATGGATAAATGAACAAATCAATAGACGGCGCGCTGACGGAATTGCAGTTTGTGTGCAAGTTATTTTCGATCAGAAGCCTTTGGAATTCGCATTGTCCACACCAACATGTGCTCGCGGTGGTGGCGGTGGCAGACCGCTAAACCAGGAAGAGCTAAAGGTCTTATCCTTGTGGGAAAAGCTACATCTGAACACGCCTGAATTCACCAGCGGCAACCTTGTGGCTTTTTTGAAGCAAGTAACCTGAGGTAGCGTGGCTAACAACCGGTTGCACTCCGACCCGCAAAAGCGGCGCAACTTTTGTGCATTATTCAATTTTTGCTTGCCGCTTTTGCTGGCAGGTGAACCGAAACGTTAGAAGGTCCAGTAGATGACGCGTCGCCCTATTCCTGCTGCCGTCTTGTCAATTTGTGCTGAAATTGCGGCCAACCGCGAGACGCATGCAACGCTGGATAGCCTTTTTACATATGCTGGCACGCCGGGTGACCCGCCGCCAGGAAGCAAGCCAGCAAAAGCACAGGCATGGCTTCGAATCACAAACAAAGATGAAAACGTAAAGCCACTTGATGTACTTGGACGCCTCATCGAAAACTACATGGAGGCCCCGCTTGATCCAAATAACACTGGGGATCAAGATCGGCTCAAGGATCGCGAACGCATAGCGAAAGTGTTAGCACAGTGCGAGCTTCAGTACATTAAAGGCGGCAAAGTCGTTGGCTCGCTTGGCGCGGTTTCCCGAACTCTTGAGGAGTTCATCAAGGGCCGGGATCTCGTGTCTATCGACGCTGAGTTCACTCGCGCTCTATCAAACGTCGAGTCCAATCCGCGAGAGGCGGTTTCCGCTGCGAGCAACATTCTCGAATCTGTGTGCAAAGTCTACATCGCGGAGGAAAGGCTCGAAGCGCCCGCAAAACAAGACTTGAAGCCAGTGTGGTCGATTGTGCGCAAACACCTCGGCTTTGACCCAAGCACCATTGAAGATCAAGACCTTCAGCAAATCCTGTCGGGGCTGATCTCCATTACCGAGGGCATCGGCGCGTTACGTACTCATGCAAGCTCCGCACATGGCGCTGGCAAGACGAGCTACAAAATCGAACCACGTCACGCACGCCTTGCAGTTCATTCGGCGCACACCGTTGCACTCTTCATACTTGAATCTTGGCGCAAGAAGAAGTATGAACCCTAACGCTGCATTCAAGCGGGACTCGCCCAGAAGCGGGCGAGTCCCTTTCATTCGTTGAACATACCATGCCAAAAGCAGAGGATATTGCCCACTGGAAAAATCACTACTCTTCGTTGAGCGACGAGGAAGTGATCGCCGCGAAGCACCAATGGATCGAAAGTTCAGAAATGCACATCGCTGCAGTTCAGCTTTTACACGAGCGGCAAAAGGAACGTGAAAATTCAAAGCACGCTGAAATACTCTCTGAAATTAAACGTCCTCATTGGAGTGTCACTCCCTCATTCTATCTGTTGGTGTTGTCTGCGTTTCTGGCGGCTGCTGCATTGCTTGTCGCTCTTTCGTAGAGAAAAACAGGGGAACAGGTCCAGCTAAGCAGCATTCCCACGCGGCAACCCGGAGCCGTTCAGACCCCGGCTATCGCCTAAAGTCCGCTTCGGATCGTTTTAAGGGCACTTCTATAAATCGGCGTCGCGAGGAGCGAAGATGTCCGCCTTCTGGTTGGACTTGTCGCCGGCCAGCAGAATGATCAATTCAAGGCCGTATTGCGTGAAATAAGCCCTGTAGCCAGATTAGCGTCAATCGGTGCGCGAACTGACAGGTTGCTGCGATGTGCCGCGCTTGAGTCTCCGATATAGGGTGTTGCGGCTGATTCCGAGGCGGCGGGCGGCTTCCGACATGTTGCCTCCAGACGATCCGACCGCCTGGGCAATCATCGCGTCGGACAAAACCCGCAGGTTCTCCGTGGCCGGCGTTTCCGGCGGGCACGGGCGAGGCGTGTGACTCCGCAGCTCCCCGAGCAGGTCGTCGGGCAGATGGCGCCAGGTGATGATCGTTTC
>JAUXTZ010000226.1 GCA_030681095.1 Burkholderiales bacterium | reverse complement strand
AGCGTGGAGCGGGCGATGGGGATCGAACCCACATCTAAAGCTTGGGAAGCTCTCGTTCTGCCATTGAACTACGCCCGCAGGGTCGTAAAACGAGGCTAGTTTACAGCCAACCCGCATCCCCTGTCAGCCACAGCGCGGACTGCAAGGGGGATCAACCAAAAGAAACTGCCTAGAGATAAGACGCATCTCTAGGCAGTCGTTTCAAAAAGAACTGCTTACTTCGCTTGAATGCGATAAAGATAATCAATCAATGACAAGATGCGCGCGCGCACAATTGCCTCTTGATCGTAATCTACATCTCTATATAGCTCGGCCGCTGCAATGCTATATTCCCTACCCCAGATGGGCATATCGCGTGTGCCGTGGGCCTTGAGCACCTGTCTACCATCTACCACTTCATATACGCGATTGATGGGGAATACGCCTTTGTTATTCTTGGCGAGAACAGTCAAGTCGGGGATCTTGCTAATAAACTCTCGGTAAGGTCCATCGCCTTTGCCTGCGACACCATGACAGATAGCGCAATTGCCATCGTATTCCTTCTTGCCGCGGTCTGCTTTTTCACTCTTATCCGCAGCGAACGATACGCCAGAACCACCCAGCAGCATGGCGGCTAAAATAACTGTTCCAAATTTAAATGCCTTCATCGGGAGCCTCCTTTTAACTACGATTGAAACGCACAAAAAAATCATTTCTTATTAAATTAGTATAGATAGCCTCAATCGAAGCGCAAGTTGATTTGCGGCGGCATGCGGGGATATAGGCTGCGTGATAGAATTCCGCTTGGATTTTTACAGAAGCAACCCGTGATCACGCTTACAGTAAATGGTTCGCCGCAGCAGCTTGAGGCTCGGATCAACCTCGCCCAACTTTTGAACAATATGCAGCTAAGCGGCAAACGCGTTGCGGTGGAGCGCAACGGCGAGATCGTGCCGCGCAGCCAATATGCGCAAGTAGAACTGCTGGACGGTGACCAACTCGAAATCGTCGTCGCAGTAGGCGGCGGCTAGCCTTAACACCTCACCCTTTACCCCTCACACCTATCATGCACACACTGACTATCGCCGGTAAAACCTATTCCTCCCGCTTGCTTGTCGGCACCGGAAAATATAAAGACTTCGCCGAAACCAAACAGGCGGTGGATGCGAGCGGGGCGCAGATTGTGACGGTGGCGATTCGCCGTACCAATCTCGGCCAAGACGCCAGCCAGCCTTCCCTGCTCGATGCGCTGCCGCCCTCAAAGTACACCTACCTCCCCAACACGGCGGGCTGCTATACGGCGGATGATGCGATCCGCACCTTGCGCTTGGCGCGCGAGTTGCTCGATGGCCATACGCTGGTGAAACTGGAAGTATTGGGCGACCCGAAAACGCTGTATCCGAATGTGGTGGAAACGCTGCGCGCGGCGGAGGTGTTGGTCAAAGACGGCTTCCAGGTCATGGTCTATACCTCGGATGACCCGATCATCGCCAAGCAGCTGGAAGAAATCGGCTGTGTCGCGGTGATGCCCTTAGCCTCGCTGATCGGCTCCGGCATGGGTATTCTCAATCCGTGGAATTTGCAGATCATCATGGAACACGCGCAAGTGCCGATCATCGTCGATGCTGGCGTTGGCACCGCATCCGATGCCACCATCGCGATGGAATTAGGCTGCGATGCGGTGCTGATGAATACCGCCATCGCCCAGGCGCAAAACCCCGTGCTGATGGCTTCGGCCATGAAAAAAGCCGTGCAAGCCGGGCGCGAAGCCTATCTCGCCGGGCGCATGCCCAAGAAAATTTACACCGCCAGCCCCAGTTCGCCCACCAGCGGCGTCATCGGGACATAAAAAAAGCGGGGCATCGCCCCGCTTCCGAATCCTGACGCCTGAAAGGCTACCTCCCCAACCAGCTCAGCATCTCCATATATTCCGAGGACATTTACGCTGGATTATTTGGTAATGCCGAGGAATTTCACCATTTCATCGTAATCCGAAACCTTGGCGGGCTCGAAATTCGTGAACGAACTGAATTTGAAGTAGTCCTGCCCATCCTTATCCGTGTGCGCCTTGAGCAAGGCCTGCGCCACGAGTTGCTTGGTAGCCGCCGGCAGGTCGCCACGCACCGCGAACGTCAGATGCGGCACGCCTTTGCCTTGCAGCACCAGATTCAAGTTGTAACCGCGATTGGTCCAGACGTTGAAGAGTGAGCTATTGGCCACGCCCACATCGATCAGCTTGTATTGCAGGGCATTGATCACGGCATTGGAATCGCTGTAATACGTAATGCTTTTAAAGTAAGTGGCCGGATCGAATCCCATGCTTTTGATCTCGACTAGCGCGAGCTGGGTGATCATCGCGTCCTTCTCGTAAAACCCGATGCGTTTGCCCTTCATGTCTTCCGGGAAAGCGATATTGGCATCGGACAGCGCCATGAATGAACCCGAGAGCAAACCGGGGATTTTCGCCACTGGCTCGTAGCCGGCGGTCAAGTTCGCTTTCATAATCATCGAAGGCGGCGCATACATGAAATCAAAACGCTTGGCCGCGGCTTTCTTCATATAGTCGTCGTAGGTCTTGACGGATTCCACGCGCACCGGTTTTTTCAATACCTTGCTCAGGTAGGCGGTCAGCCCCTCGTAATCGCGCACGACTAGAATCGGATTTTTCACATAATCTTGCACGCCTAGGATGTAATAGTCGGCGGCGCGCGCCGGCATACACGTAAGCCACGTCAACACGGCTAGCAACATGACGCTTAGTTTCATTGTTATCTCCTATCGTTATTTTCATCACTGCCGACGAAGATTCGCCGCAATAATGCTTTGAAACCCGACAAAACCTCGTCTAAATGGCGTGTCGGGCTAATTACATGATGCTTAGCTATCGATGTCAAGCAAATCCCAGGCCAGTGATGTTACCGGCGGGCGAGGCATGCCTCGCCCCTACACCTTTAGATACTGCTCCGCGCGTGCCAGCCAACGCGCGAGGTGTTGGTCAGCGGCATCGGGCGCGTCGCGCAATAGCGCCTCGGCGAGCGTGCGCGCCTGCTCCAGCAAGGCCTGATCACGCTCGATATCGGCGATTTTGAGCATGGGCACCCCGCTTTGGCGCGCACCGAGGAATTCTCCCGGCCCGCGCAGCGATAAATCCTGGCGCGCTATCTCAAAACCATCGGTTAGTTCATAGATAATCTTGAGCCGCGCCTTGGCCATATCCGACAGCGGCGGCGAATACAGCAAGATACAAGCGCTCTTTGCCGCACCGCGCCCGACCCGGCCGCGCAGTTGATGCAATTGCGCCAAGCCCATGCGCTCGGCGTGTTCGACCACCATCAGGCTGGCGTTGGGCACGTCCACGCCGACTTCGATCACGGTGGTCGCGACCAAAAGTTGAATCTCGCCCGCCTTGAACGCAGCCATGGTTTCGGCTTTTTCTTTGGACTTCATGCGGCCGTGCACCAAGCCCACTTTGAGATCGGGGAAGGTGCTGCTCAACACCTGATAGGTATCGAGCGCGGTTTGTAATTGCAACTTCTCAGATTCTTCAATCAGCGGGCACACCCAATACGCTTGCCGGCCGGTTGCACACGCCGCGCGCACACGCTCGATAACTTCATCGCGGCGCGCGTCTTCCACCAGCTTGGTCACGATCGGCGTGCGCCCCGGCGGCAGCTCGTCGATCACCGACACATCGAGATCGGCGTAATAGCTCATCGACAGCGTGCGCGGGATCGGTGTCGCGCTCATCATGAGTTGATGCGGGTTCACGCCTTTGTTATGCAGCGCCAAACGCTGTTCCACGCCGAAGCGATGTTGTTCATCGACGACTGCAAGGCCAAGACGCGAGAAATTGACTTGCTCTTGAAACAAGGCATGGGTACCGACCGCGAGCTGCGCTTCACCGCTCGCGACCTGCGTCAGCATGGCGTCGCGCGTACGCTTGGGCACGC
>JAUXTZ010000030.1 GCA_030681095.1 Burkholderiales bacterium | reverse complement strand
GGTGGCGCAAGCCGTGCGAGTTCGAGTCTCGCCGTCGGCACCATAAATGAACATTATGTGAGAATAAGTGAAAATAATCACATAAGTTAATGATTTATAATAATAAAATATAGTGCCGGGAGCTTGACATCAAGTTCCCATGGCAACTAGACTGAGCACTCAAAATAACAACTCACTAGTCGCGAAAAGCGGCAGTCAAATTGGCGCGCTGGCCTCAATACCAGCCGGGAGTGGAGGAGAGTGCTGGAGAATTATTTCCCCGTTTTGCTGTTCGTCGTCGTTGGCTTGGCCGTCGGCGCTATCGCCATGGGCATGGGCTTTTTACTTGCCCCACATCGCCCAGACAGCGCAAAACTATCCCCCTACGAATGCGGCTTTGAAGCATTTGAAGATGCACGCATGAAATTCGATGTGCGCTACTACCTTGTCGCTATTCTGTTCATCCTGTTCGATTTGGAAATCGCTTTTCTCTTTCCCTGGGCCGTGGTGCTGGAAGAAATCGGCCTCTTCGGTTTCGTCGCCATGATGATTTTCCTTGGCATTCTGGTGGTCGGCTTCATCTATGAATGGAAGAAGGGAGCCTTGGAATGGGAATAGAAGGCGTCTTCGAGAAGGGGTTCATCACCACGACGGTTGATTCCGTGGTGAATTGGACTCGCACCGGTTCTTTGTGGCCCATGACTTTCGGCTTGGCCTGCTGTGCGGTCGAAATGATGCAAGCCGGCGCCTCGCGTTACGATCTGGATCGCTTCGGCATCGTATTCCGTCCCAGTCCACGTCAATCCGATCTGATGATCGTGGCCGGCACCTTGTGCAACAAAATGGCGCCTGCGCTACGCAAGGTGTACGACCAGATGGCCGAGCCACGCTGGGTGATGTCTATGGGATCGTGCGCGAACGGCGGCGGTTATTACCATTATTCCTATTCTGTAGTGCGCGGTTGCGACCGCATCGTGCCGGTCGATGTATATGTGCCGGGCTGTCCGCCGACTGCTGAAGCCTTGCTGTATGGCTTGGTGCAACTGCAAAACAAAATCAAACGCACCAACACCATTGCGCGTTAACCGCCTAAAGTCCCGCATGAATCCTAAGCTTCAAGCCATTTCCGCGCGTCTCGATACTTTGCTCGAAGGAATAGACTTTACGGTCCGGGAGCATGTGGGTGAGTTAACCCTAGTGCTACCGCGCGCCGACATGCTGCCAGTATTGAAACGATTGCGCGACGACTACGATTTGCGCTTCGAGCAACTGATCGATGTGTGTGGCGTGGATTATCAAAGTTATGGCGATGGTGTTTGGACCGGCAAACGTTTTGCCGCCGTGTATCACTTATTGTCAGTGAGCAAAAATCAACGCTTGCGCGTACGTGTGTTCGCCGAGGATGACGATTTCCCCGTGGTGGATTCGGTCATCGAGATATGGCCCGCCGCTAACTGGTTTGAGCGCGAGGCGTTCGATCTCTTCGGTATTATTTTCGAAGGCCATCCCGATTTGCGCCGCATTCTCACCGACTATGGTTTTGTCGGGCATCCCTTCCGCAAAGATTTTCCGCTGACGGGTTATGTTGAGATGCGCTATGACCCGGATCAGAAGCGCGTGGTCTACCAGCCAGTTTCAATCGAGGAACGTGAAATCGTCCCGCGCACAATTCGGGAAGGCTCTTTCAATGGCTAATTTTAGAAAATCTTTTTGCCAGCGCGCAGCCTACCCTCCGGGGTACAGAGGTCACAGAGTACACAGAGAAAGGCAGAGGTTTTCCTCTGTGATCTCTGTGACCTCTGTGGCAAGGTTTGATTCAAATGGCTGAAATTCGTAACTACACCTTGAACTTCGGCCCGCAACACCCCGCCGCACATGGTGTGCTGCGTCTGGTATTGGAGTTGGATGGTGAGGTGATCGAGCGCGCTGATCCGCACGTCGGCCTCTTGCATCGCGCTACGGAAAAGCTCGCCGAAAATAAGACCTTCATTCAGTCCGTACCCTATATGGACCGTCTCGATTACGTGTCCATGATGTGCAACGAGCACGCCTATGTGATGGCGATCGAGAAGCTGCTGCAACTCGAAGTGCCGGAGCGCGCGCAATACATTCGCGTGATGTTCGACGAGATCACCCGTTTGCTGAATCACTTGTTATGGCTCGGTGCGCATGCCCTCGACGTTGGCGCGATGACGGTGTTCCTCTACGCTTTCCGCGAGCGCGAAGATTTGATGGATTGTTATGAGGCGGCTTCCGGTGCGCGGCTGCATGCAGCCTATTACCGTCCGGGTGGGGTGTATCGCGATCTGCCGGATCAGATGCCGCAGTATCAAGCGTCGAAAATTCGCAACGAGCGTGATATTTCCAAGCTCAATGAAAATCGCCAAGGCTCGCTGCTGGATTTCATCGACGATTTTACCCAGCGCTTTCCGACCTACGTCGACGAGTATGAGACCCTACTCACCGACAACCGCATTTGGAAGCAGCGTCTGGTCGGCATCGGCGTGGTAACGCCGGAGCGCGCACAGGCCCTGGGCTTTACTGGCCCTATGCTGCGTGGTTCGGGTATCGCGTGGGATCTACGCAAGAAGCAGCCGTATGAAGTGTACGACCGCATGGAATTCGATATCCCGGTGGGTGTGAACGGCGATTGTTACGACCGCTACTTGGTGCGCATGGAAGAGATGCGTCAATCCAACAATATTATTAAGCAATGCGTGGCATGGCTGCGCAAGAACCCCGGCCCGGTGATTACCGACAATCACAAGATTGCGCCCCCGTCGCGGCTGGATATGAAATCTAATATGGAAGAGTTGATTCATCACTTCAAGCTCTTCACGGAAGGTTTCCACGTGCCCGCCGGCGAATGCTATGCCGCCATCGAACATCCCAAGGGCGAGTTCGGCATTTATTTGGTCTCGGATGGAGCCAACAAGCCCTACCGCATGAAAATTCGTGCGCCGGGTTTCGCGCATCTGGCGGCCTTGGATGAAATGGCGCGCGGCCACATGATTGCCGACGTAGTGGCGATTATCGGCACGCTAGATATTGTGTTTGGGGAAATTGATCGATGACGCTGTCCGTAGAATCCTTGGCGAAGATCGACCGCGAAATTGCCAAATATCCGGTCGATCAAAAGCAGTCGGCGGTGATGTCGGCGTTGCGCATTGCGCAGCAGGAAAAAGGCTGGCTTTCCAGTGACACGATCCAGTTCGTGGCGGATTATCTCGGCATGCCTCACATCGCGGCATATGAAGTGGCGACTTTTTATAACATGTATGACACGCAGCAGCGCGGCAAACATAAGTTGGTGATCTGCACCAATTTACCGTGCCGTGTCACCTGGCAGCTAGATGTGGGCGAGTACTTGAAGCAGAAGCTCGAAATTAATTATGGTGAAACCACCGAAGACGGCAAGTTCACCCTGATCGAGGGTGAGTGCATGGGTGCTTGTGGCGATGCGCCGGTGATGATTGTAAATAACCACCGTATGTGCAGTTTCATGACGCCTGAAAAAATCGACCAACTGTTGGCTGAGTTGGAATAAACATGTCGGAAAAAGTCATCCTCAATACGCTGGACCATCCCGAGCCGGGCACGCTCGCCAACTACGAGCACGTCGGCGGCTATCAGGCGCTGAAGAAAATTTTGGCGGAAAACATCACTGCGGAAGCGATTATCGCCGAGGTGAAAACGTCCGGCCTACGTGGTCGGGGCGGTGCAGGGTTTCCAACTGGCCTAAAGTGGAGTTTTCTGCCGCGTCATTTCGCAGGGGATAAATACATCGTCTGCAATAGCGACGAAGGCGAACCAGGCACCTACAAAGATCGCGACATTCTCCGCTACAACCCGCACAGTGTGATTGAAGGCATGATCATTGCTGGGTACACGCTGGGCGCACAGCGCGGTTATAACTATATCCACGGCGAAATCTGGGATATGTACGAACATTTCGAGCACGCGCTGGACGAGGCACGTGCGGCTGGCTATCTTGGCCAAAACATTTTAGGCAGCAGTTTTAACTTTGAGCTCAACGCGCATCATGGCTTTGGCGCATATATTTGTGGCGAAGAGACCGCATTGCTTGAATCGCTTGAAGGCAAAAAAGGGCAGCCCCGTTTCAAGCCGCCGTTCCCAGCCAGCTTTGGCTTGTATGGTCGCCCCACAGTCATTAACAACACCGAGACCTTTGCCAATATTCCGTACATCGTGCGCAATGGAGGTCAGAAATTTTTAGAGTTGGGCAAGCCGAATAATGGCGGCACCAAGATTTTTTCTATCACCGGTCAGATCAACAAACCGGGCAATTATGAAATTCCCCTCGGCACACCGTTTTCCGATCTCCTTGAAATGGCAGGTGGTATGCGCGCTGGACGCACCATGAAAGCGTGTATTCCTGGCGGTTCGTCGGTGCCTGTGTTGCCCGCCGAGGTGATGATGGCCTGCACCATGGATTACGATTCGCTCGCCAAGGCGGGTTCGATGCTCGGCGCTGGCTCGGTCATCATTCTGGACGATACGGTGTGCATGGTGCGCGCGCTGGAGCGCTTATCGTATTTTTATTTTGAGGAATCATGCGGCCAATGTACGCCTTGCCGCGAAGGAACCGGTTGGTTGTACCGTGTCGTACAGCGCATCGCGCATGGCAAGGGCCGTATGGAAGACTTGGATTTGCTAACCGATGTGTCCAAAAATATTAGCGGGCGTACGATCTGCGCTTTAGGCGATGCCGCCGCCACGCCGGTACTTAGTTTCATCAAACATTACCGCCACGAGTTCGAGCATCACATCGAACACAAGCGTCCCATCGACGGGTGTCACTAGCATGTTGCATATCGAAATCGACGGCCAGCAAGTAGAGGTGCCCGAAGGCAGCACGGTGATGGATGCCGCCGACAAGCTCGGCATTTATATTCCGCGTTTCTGCTATCACCGCAAGCTATCGGTCGCCGCGAATTGCCGCATGTGCTTGGTGGATGTAGAGAAGGCGCCCAAGCCGCTGCCCGCGTGCGCCACGCCGGTCACCGACGGCATGAAGGTGGCCAGCAGTTCCGATAAAGCGAAACGCGCGCAACAAGGCGTAATGGAATTCCTGCTGATCAATCATCCGCTCGATTGCCCGATTTGCGACCAAGGCGGCGAGTGCCAGTTGCAAGACTTGGCTGTGGGTTACGGTTGCAGCAGCTCGCGCTACACCGAAGAAAAGCGCGTGGTGGTGAACAAGAATTTGGGCCCACTCATCGCCACCGACATGACGCGCTGCATTCACTGCACGCGCTGCGTGCGCTTCGGCCAGGAAATCGGCGGCGTAATGGAATTGGGCCAAGCGGCGCGCGGTGAACATTCCGAAATCATGCCCTTCATCTCGCAGACGGTCGATTCCGAGATTTCCGGCAATATGATCGATCTGTGCCCGGTCGGCGCGCTGACATCGAAGCCTTTCCGCTACACCGCGCGTACCTGGGAATTGACCCGCCGCCCCTCGATCAGTCCGCACGATGGTTTGGGTGCGAATTTGTCGCTGCACATCAAGCAAGATCGGGTAATGCGTGTGCTGCCACGCGAAAACGAAGCCGTGAACGAATGCTGGCTGGCGGACCGGGATCGCTTCTC
>JAUXTZ010000246.1 GCA_030681095.1 Burkholderiales bacterium | reverse complement strand
CGTGAACAAGGAAGGCAAGCACACCGCGCTCGCGGATATTTACGAATCAATTGAAGAGCTGAAGTATTACCGTGAGCATTTCATTAAAGTGTAAAGCGTATGTCCGAAGATAATCCTTATCGTAGTTCAGGTCGGACCATGTTGTGGATCGCCTGGCTGCTGATTTTGGGCGGCGGCTGGTGGGTGGCGCAGCGTTGGATGGATAATCAGGCGAATCCGAATCAACGGGTGGCGGTCACCGGAAGTGGTGAGGTGGTGCTCGAGCGCAATCGCCAGGGCCACTATGTGGCGGATGGGGAAATCAATGGCACAAAAGTCACCTTCATTCTGGATACCGGCGCGACTTCAGTAGCGATATCGACTCGGCTGGCGCGCGAGCTGGGTTTAAAGCGTGGCGCAGCAATGCAAGTCAACACAGCCAATGGCGTGGCGCCGGCATTCGAGACGCGCCTCGGTTCGGTGCGCTTGGGCGCGATCGTGGTGCATGATGTGTCCGCAAATTTTTCCGATGGCATGATGGACGACACGGTTCTGCTTGGCATGAGCTTTCTCAAACACCTGGAATTTACCCAGCGCGAGAACCAATTAATACTTCGACCACTGCGTTGATTGGCGCTTTTATCAGGCGTTGCCTATCATGATGGAATGAACCTTGCTGATGACGGATCAATGAATCTCCCGTTTTATAGCGTTCGAATAACAATGGTTTCCCAATAATATAGTCTCGCGATGGAGCAGAAATGAAATCCGGCAGCACCTATAGCATCGAAGTCACCCCCAAAATCCCGCGCAAACTCGCGCGTTTGGAAGAGCTGGCCAATAACCTCTGGTATAGCTGGGACAAGCCTACGCGCACGCTGTTCGCGCGTCTGCATCCCGGTCTGTGGGGGGCGGTGGGCCATAATCCGCGCGTCTTTATGCGCCGCATCGACGAGCAGCGCTTGGTGGATGCGGTGGACGATCAAGTTTTTCTCGCCACGTATAACCGCGTGCTGTCTTCCTACGATACGTATCACGGCGAGCCGATGCGCGCGAGCGGCCAAGAGCAGCTCAAGGAAAGCGATCTGATCGCGTACTTTTGCTTCGAATTCGGCTTTCACGAAAGCTTTCCGATTTATTCCGGCGGCCTGGGTATTTTGGCGGGTGACCACTGCAAGGCAGCGAGCGATATGCGCTTGCCCTTCGTGGCGGTGGGCTTGTTGTACCGCCAGGGGTATTTCACCCAAACCATCGATGCCGAAGGGCGGCAAATCGCGAACTATGCCGATTCAGATTTTGACGACTTGCCGATCAAGCCGGTGTTGCGCGATGACGGGAGTGAGTTGCATTTTCAGCTGTCTCTGCTGGGCCGCCCGGTGACGGTGAAAGTATGGGAAGCGATCATCGGTCATGTGCGAATTTTTTTGCTCGATACCGATTTGGAAGAGAACACGCTGGAAGACCGCGACATCGTGCATCAGCTCTATGGTGGCGATCGCAATATGCGCATCCGGCAAGAGATCATCCTCGGCGTGGGCGGGGCGCGTGCGCTGCATGAAATGGGACTCAAACCTACGGTATGGCATATCAATGAAGGCCATGCCGCGTTTTTGGTGTTGGAGCGGATCCGCATGCTGCGTAGCCAGGGCTTGGATTTCGCCGGCGCCCTGGAAGCGGTCGCGGTGAATACCGTCTTCACCACGCACACGCCGGTGCCGGCCGGCCACGATCACTTTACTGAAAGCATGATCGAGACTTACTTCCATGACATGCTGCCGGAATTGGGTCTCACGCATGAAGCATTTATGGCGCTCGGGCGCAAGGATGGCGGGCCGGATTTCAATATGACCGGGTTGGCGCTGCGCGGCTCCCGTTCACATAACGGCGTCTCACGTATTCACGGCGAGGTGTCTTCGCGCATTTGCGCCGATTTGTGGCCGCAGATCGATCCGGGCGAGAGCCCGATGAGTTATGTTACCAACGGCGTGCATGTACCGACCTTCTTGGCGGTGGAGTGGTCCGACTTGTTCGACCAATACCTGGGCTATGAATGGCGCCACCGCATGTCGGATGTGGAGTATTGGTCGAAGCTCGAAGCCATCCCCGATCACCTGTTTTGGAGCGTGCATCAAACGTTGAAGTCGCAAATGCTGCAATTGGTGCGCACGCGTTTGACCCAACAGCATTTCCGCAACCATGGTTCGGAAGCGCATCTCGATCGCATGTTCAAGCTGGCGGATTCCGGCAACCCGAATGTGCTGACTATCGGCTTCGCGCGCCGCTTCGCCACCTACAAACGCGCCGCCTTGCTGTTCGAAAACCTGGATTGGCTGCGCGAAATAATGTCCGACGCCGAGCGCCCGGTACTGTTTATTTTTGCCGGCAAGGCCCATCCGGCCGATCATCCGGGACAAGATTTGATCCGCCAGATTTACCACATCATGCACATGCCGGAATTTGTCGGAAAAGTACTGATGACCGAGGGCTATGATTTAGGATTGGCGCGGCGCATGGTGTCGGGCGTGGACGTGTGGCTCAATACCCCGATGTATCCGCTGGAAGCTTCCGGCACGTCGGGCATGAAAGCCGGCATCAATGGGGTGATCAATCTTTCCGTGCTCGATGGCTGGTGGGGGGAGGGCTACGACGGCAAAAATGGTTGGGCGATCAAGCCTTCGCCGGAATACATGGACGACTACCGGCGCAACAAGGAAGACAGCCAAACCCTGTATGAACTTCTGCAAGATCATGTGATCCCGCTCTACTATCCGCGCGACAAGATGGGCTATTCGGCGGAGTGGGTGAAGATGGCCAAGCATTCCATCGCATCGCTCCTGCCGCGCTTCAACGCCAGCCGCATGGTGGGCGAGTATGTGAGCCGCTTCTACCTGCCGGCGAGCAAGCGCGGCCGACTGTATGCGCAAAAAGACCACGAGAATGCGCGCACCTTGGCGGCGTGGAAGACGCGCGTGCGCGGCGCTTGGTCGGGGGTGCGCATGCAGCGGGTGGATGCGCCGAAAAAACGCATCCAGTTCGGCGACATGCTGGAATTCGAAATGGCCTTGAACTTGAATGGGCTGCTACCGGAGGATGTGGTGGTGGAGATGCTGATCTCGCGCCCGAACAAAATCGAGAATAAAGATTTTCATCACTACCGCTTCGATTTCCGCGGCATCGATGCCAAGACCGGCGAACACCGCTTCGCCATGGACCTCGCGCCGAATCTATGCGGCCGGCTCGATTACCGGATCCGCGTGTATCCGTCGCACCCCTTGCTGACGCATCCCTTGGAAATGGGGTTGATGGCCTGGCTTTGATTGCTTGAGTCTGGGTGAAGAGGGTGGCCGCAGGCCACCCTTAACTTTCAAGAAACTGACTTCTGGCTTGAAGCCAAACAATCCTCACGCCACATGCAAGTAAGCTGATCGCAATGGCCATCGTATGCACTGGCAAAGCAATCGAAATTACCCTCTTCGCGCTGAATCGCCCGCACCAAGCTGATTTTGTCTAGTTTGCTGCCGCGGATGCCATGGTCGCTAGCCACTTTGCGAATTTTTTGTAGCGTCATACGGTGCTCCTTTTCGCCATAAATAAAAACTATATCGGCAAGGATCTGTAGAGCTTTAGATATTCCAATGCACTGTTTTGCCAAGAAAAGTCGCGTTGCATGCCGGCGCTTTGCAGTTGTTGCCACGTCGGCGCATCACGGTAGAGCCTGACCGCGCGCCGTAGCGCATCGGTGCAGGCGTGGTGAGTCATTTCCCGGAATAAAAATCCTGTCGCGTCGCCGGTGGCGAGGTGCGTCGGCGTCGCATGCACGATGGTATCCGCCAGCCCGCCGGTGGCGTGCGCGATCGGCGGCGTGCCATAACGCTGGCTGTACATTTGGTTGAGGCCGCACGGCTCATAGCGCGAGGGCATCAAAAACATATCCGCGCCGGCTTCGATGCGATGCGACAAATCTTCTGCATAGCCGATGGTGACCGCAATGCGGCCCGGGTGCTTCCGCGCAAGAATCACGAAAGCCTGCTCGATGGCGGTGTCGCCCGTGCCCAGCAGCGCGAATTGCACGCCTTCGCGTACCAGATCATGCATCACGCCCAGCACCAGATCCGAGCCTTTTTGATAGGTGATGCGCGAGATGATCGCGACCAGCGGCGCGTGCGCCTCGACCGTCAAGCCCAATTCTTGTTGCAAGGCGGCTTTATTCTTGGCCTTGTTGTTGAGGCGTTTAGCGCTATAACGATGCGGCAGATGCGGGTCGTGCTGCGGGTCCCATTCCTTCATATCAATGCCGTTGATAATGCCGCTGAGCACCGAGCGTCGCTCATGCAGCAGCCCATGCATGCCAAACCCTAGGGCCTCCTGCTGGATCTCGCGCGCATAGGTCGGGCTGACGGTGGTGATGCGGTCAGCGTAGAACACACCGGCCTTAAGGAAGGATAGGTTGCCGTAATACTCCAAGCCCTGAATTTTGAAACTCTCCGCCGGCAAGTGCAGTTGCTTCACGCTCGCCGACCCGAACACGCCCTGGTAAGCCAGGTTGTGGATGGTCATGACCGAAGGCGGCTTGCGGCCGGGCCAGAAGCGCAAATAGGCGGGTGCCAACCCAGTCTGCCAATCGTTGCAATGAATCAGATCCGGCTGCCAAATGGTGGGGTTGTCACTACTACCCAACCAAGCCGCGACATAGGACAGCAGGCCGAACCGTAGGGCGTTATCCGGCCAATCCTTGCCGCCAGGCTGTTGATATGGCCCCCCTTTCCGGTTAAAGAAGGCGTCATAACGGACGATAAGAACGGGTACGGTGGTCTCAGGCAGCTGGGTTTCGAGAATTTCTACCGTGCCCGGCGCGAACGGATTGGGCAGTTGAGCGAATAGCGTAGCGTGCTTGGCATGCTGCAATACAGCGGGGTAGCCGGGGAGGAGTATTTTGATGTCCGCCCCCAGCGCATGCAGGGCTGCGGGCAGGGCGCCGGAAACATCCGCCAACCCACCGGTTTTGATCAGCGGGTGGGCTTCGGAAGTGGCGAAGAGGATTTTAGGGCTTGACGGTGTCATGGTTGCATTGCGCGGTGCTTGCGCTACTGTGTAAAGATATTTTTCTGATTTAGCGGTCGATTATAGCAAGCGGCATAGCAAGCGGGCACGGCCGCCCGATGCGAAGTAAAAGTGGGAAACAACAATAGGAGAGTGTGATGAAAATCGGCATGATCGGTTTGGGCCGCATGGGCGGCAATATGGCGCGGCGCTTGCGGCGCGGCAATGTCGAAGTCGTCGCCTACAATCGCAGCTTCGATGTCACCGAAGCCTTGGCGCAGGAAACTGGGGCAAGCGCAGTGCGCGAGATCAAAGACCTGGTCGCCGCCTTGCCCGCGCCGCGCATCGTGTGGCTCATGCTCCCGGCGGGACAGGCGACGGATGATGCTCTTGCTGAATTGATCGGTCTGTTGTCGCCCGGCGACTTGGTGGTGGATGGCGCGAACGCCTTCTACAAAGACGGCATGCGACGCGAGAAAGAACTCCAAGCCCGCGGTCTGCAATTTGTCGATGCCGGCGTCTCTGGCGGCATCTGGGGTTTGCAAAACGGCTACTGCATTATGTTCGGCGGCGAAAAAGCTGCGGCCGAACGCATCACGCCCTATATCCAAGTGCTGGCGCCAACCAAGGACACCGGCTGGCACCATTGCGGCCCGGCGGGCTCCGGCCATTTCACCAAGATGATTCACAACGGCATCGAGTACGGCATGATGCAAGCCTTCGGTGAAGGCTTCGCGCTCTTAAAATCCAAATCCGAATTCAATCTCGACATCGCCGCCATTGCTGAACTGTGGCGTCACTCCAGCGTGGTGCGTTCCTGGCTGCTGGATCTGACCGCCGACGCCTTGGCCCAGGATCAGACCTTAGACAATATCGAGCCGTTTGTACCCGACTCGGGTGAGGGCCGCTGGACGGCGCTGGAATCAGTAGAGCAAGGCGTGCCGACGCCGGTGATGACCATGTCGCTGATGATGCGCTTTGCTACCCAAGGTAAAAACGACTACCCCGCCAAGCTCATCGCCATGATGCGTAAGGGCTTTGGTGGTCACGCCGTGAAAGCGGGGGGCGGGAAATGAGCAGAACCCAAGCAGCTAAAACCGCGCAAACGCCTTGCAGTTTCGTGATTTTTGGCTCCACCGGCAATCTGGCGCAGATTAAGTTGCTGCCGGCGCTGTATCACCTGGAACGCGCGGGACGCTTGCCGCCCGCCATGAGTCTGTTCGCCTTTGGCCGCCGACCTTTCTCCGAGGAGGATTGGCGTGGGTTCATGTTGGAGGCGCTGCAAAAGAAACTGAAGGATAAATTCAAGCAGGAAATTTTCGATAAATTCGCGGCGCGCTTCACCTATGTTCAGGGCGAGCTGCACAAGAAAGAAGACTACGACAAGCTCAAAGAAGCGCTTGCCACGCCCAAGATGGGCGCTTGTACCCATGTGGTGTTCTATCTCGCCATCAAGCCTGCCGAATTCGGTGCGGTGATCAACAACCTGGACAAGTCGGGCTTGAACAAGCCGCGCGGATTGCATCGCATCGTGGTGGAGAAGCCCTTCGGCGTCGATATCGAAAGCGCGGAAATGCTCAACGATGTGCTGCACCGCCACTTCGACGAGGATCAGGTGTATCGCATCGACCACTACCTGGGTAAGGAAACGGTGCAAAACCTGCTGGTATTCCGCTTTGCCAACACCCTGATCGAACCGTTGTGGAACCGCAACTTTATCGATCACGTGCAGATTACCGTGGCGGAAGATGTCGGTATCGGCAAACGTGCGGACTATTACGAGCAATCCGGCGCGATGCGCGACATGCTGCAAAACCATCTGATGCAATTGCTCACCGTGGTGGCGATGGAGCCGCCGGCGAATATGGATGCCGATGCGGTGCAGGACGAAAAGGTGAAAGTGCTACGCTCGATCCGGCCCATTTCCAAACGCACCGTGAACGCGCATGCCTTCCGCGCGCAGTATGCGCAGGGATTCGTCAATGGCGAGCAGGTGCCGGGCTATCAGGAGGAAGAAGGTGTCGAGCCGGGTTCGGTGACCGAAACCTTCGTTGCCGCCAAGTTCTATATCGACAACTGGCGCTGGCGTGATGTGCCGTTTTATTTACGCACTGGCAAACGCCTGGAAAAATCGATGTCGATGATCGCCATTCGCTTCAAGCATCCGCCGCAGCAGTTGTTCCGTGAAACGCCGCTGCAAACCATTGCGCCGAACTGGGTCGTGCTATCGATTCAACCGCAGGAAAGCATGCACATGGAAGTGCATGTCAAGAAGCCGGGGCTGGAGATGGATACGCGCGTCATTAAAATGAATGCGTTTTACCAAGATGAAGGTGGTTCCTCGCTCGATGCCTACGAGAACCTGATTCTCGATGTGATCGAGGGTGACCGCACGCTGTTCATCCGCTTCGATGAAGTGGAATGGGCATGGCGCGTCGTGGATCCGATCATCAAGTACTGGGCCATGGAGCGCGACTACATTCATACCTATGCCGCCGGTAGCTGGGGCTTGCATGAAGCGGGCCGCTTGTTCGACGGCGAAGATCAAGAGTGGCGCAACGAGGTTTAGAAAAACTGGTCTGAGCGCTGTATACAAGCCGCCCAACCGCGCATAATCCACCCTAACACTTGAAAGGGGAGCGCATGGTGCGGTGGCAATGGCTGGGTAGCGATTCCGAAGTTCGGGATGCGACCTATCGCTTCATCGAACAAGCCGCGCAACAGTCGATTGCGGCGCGCGGCGCATTTCATCTGGTCCTGGCGGGCGGCTCCACCCCGCGTGCGGTGTATCAAATGCTGCCGGCGCTGACCACGGACTGGTCCAAGTGGCATCTCTATTTTGGCGACGAGCGCGTGCTACCCGCCGATCATCCCGACCGCAATAGCAAAATGGCTGCCGATGCTTGGCTGAACCAAGTGCCGATCCCGCTTATGCAAATCCATCCTATGCCGACCGAGCTGGGTCTGGCGAACGCCACAGCACACTATTCAGGCTTGCTCGCCACAGTGGATCAATTCGATTTGGTGTTGTTGGGCTTGGGTGAAGACGGTCATACCGCCAGCCTTTTCCCGGGCCATGAATTTGGCACACAAGCCGATGCGCCCGATGTGCTGCAAGTGGAGGATGCGCCTAAGCCACCGCCGCAACGCTTGTCGCTCAGCGCGAGACGCTTATCCGCAGCGCGGCAGGTCTTGTTCATCGTGACTGGCGCTGGCAAGCGCGAAGCGGTGGCGCGCTGGAAGCAAGGGGAACTGATCCCTGCTGCGACCATCCATTGTGATAACGGTGTCGATGTGCTGCTCGATCGCGCCGCTTGGTCTATCGATTAATCAATCTGAGGAGACAGGCATGAAAACCCTATTGCTGGCGGCAGGTCTGCTGCTCGCCCTATCTGAGAGCTTTGCTGCCGCGGAGCGCACCACCACGCTCAAGGATCAGCAGGAAGTCGCGGTCACCATCTACAACGAAAACCTGGCGTTGGTAAAAGATACGCGTAAGGTAAAGCTGGTCGGCGGCGAGGGCCGCCTCGCGTGGCGCGATGTGTCGGCGCGCATCCGGCCCGAGACCGCGCTGCTGCGCAATCTGACGCACGCTAAAGGTTTCTATCTGATTGAGCAGAATTTCGATTTCGATCTGCTCACGCCGAATAAGCTGCTGGAAAAATACATTGGTCAAACGGTAACCGTGATTCGCACCCACCCGACCACCGGCGTGGATACACGCGAGGAGGCGACGGTGCTCGCCACCAGCGAGGGAACCGTACTTAAATTCGCCGACCGTATTGAGACTGGGATTCCGGGGCGGCTCGCCTTCAAGAGCGTGCCGGAGAATCTGCGCGACCGGCCCACGCTGGTGATCAACCTGAACGCCGCGCAGAATGCGGACGATACCCTGGAGTTGTCTTATCTCACCGGGGGCTTGGCGTGGAAGGCCGATTACGTGGCGGAATTGTCAAAAAATGACGACAAACTCGACCTCAACGCTTGGGTGACCCTTACCAATACCAGCGGCGCGAGCTATCTCAATGCCAAGCTGCAATTGGTGGCGGGCGACGTGAACCGGGTGCGCGATGAAATGGTCGGCGCACTGCAAGAAGGCCGAGTGCAGAAAGCCATGCCGATGGCCACGCCCGCAATGTCCGAGGAAAGCCTGTTCGAATATCACCTTTACACGCTCGACCGGCCCACAACCATTGCCGAAAATCAAACCAAGCAGGTTGCTTTGTTGAGTGCGAGCAGCGTGCCGACGACCAAAGAATTCATGCTGCGCGGCGCAGATTATTACTACCGTTCCAGTATTGGTGACATCGGCCAAAAAATGAAAGTCGGTGTATTCGTCGAATTCGATAACAAGGGCGGCAACCTCGGCATTCCCTTGCCCAAGGGCGTGGTACGTGTGTACAAAAAAGACAACGCCGGCAACGCGCAATTCGTGGGTGAAGACCGTATTGACCACACACCTAAGAACGAAAAGGTGCGGCTTAAATTAGGCGACGCATTCGACGTCACGGCGGATAAGAAGCAAACCAGTTTCGAAAAAATCGCCGGCAGCGGGCGCTACAACTATATTTTCGATGCGGCATTCGAGATCGTGCTGAAAAACGCCAAGGACGAAGCGGTGACGGTCAAGGTGATGGAGCCGATCCCCGGTGATTGGCAAATGCTCGCTGAATCGCACTCACATGTGAAAGAAGCGTCGAATACCGCGGTGTGGAAGGTGAGTGTTCCGGCGAACGGCAAAAC
>JAUXTZ010000206.1 GCA_030681095.1 Burkholderiales bacterium | reverse complement strand
TGATCAATTGAGTACAAATGCAGCTTGATGCCACAGTTTACTCCGCCAAAAGCAATTGGGAAACTTGACAATAGGCTTTTAGATCCGTTCCTTGTGCTCGCAGTGGGCGAAATTTGGCTGCCCCAAAGCACTGAGGGTGCTATTGGAGCGGGGCTCATAGCCCCCCTACTCTTTCAGCAATGTGCGTTCAGGGCTTACCAAGAGTACTTCATCGGACCAACTGGCGTTGGTTCTCAGGGCGCACTCACCTTCGGTGGCCGCTTGTGGGTGCGCTTGAAGGGCTTTTTGTCCCGCGCGCCATTGTTGGGCTTGGGGTGGTTGGTGGGCGCGACGGTGTTTTGCCGATTGCCTTGCTCTGGCACTGGCGCTGACGCTCGATTGGCGGTTGTGAGCGATATCTCTAGTTCGTTGATCTCGTCCCACTGCTCATCGGTACGCAATCTTTCTGGTATCGCTAGCAGCTCTTGCAGGCGACGGCGCGGGGAATTTGTTTGTGGTTCATTCATGGTAGCTTTCCTGCGTTGGCTCTAATAAATCGGGTGAATCATGCTTTGGGCTATTGGCCTTGCAGCTTACATGTATAAATAATCGCACCTTCATATCACGTTATGAAGAATGTGTTCAAGAAAAACCATTTTTTAAGCACCTGGCGCACCCCAAGAGTACCCTTTTACTCATCCAACATAACCTCAAATAGGATGCGCTGCCAATGGCTGCGGCCCGGCTGCAGGTGCACGATGCGGCCGGAGACTTTGACGCCCTTGTCCATCAGTTTCGCCACCGAGGCATTACCGGCGCGCGGTACGTGGCCGAGCATTTCGCCTTGCCATTCGATGCGGATGGCGTTGGCGTCATGCGGATTGTCGGCGTCGCGCACCAGGGTCAGGGCATCGCCCACTTTCAAGCCTTCCCACACGCGCTTGCCGGCATAGTATTGAAATCCGGCGACGGGCTGCGCGCCCCACACCATGCGCATGGTCACTTCCGCCCTCGCCGGCGGCAGCGCCATCAGCCCTAGCGCGCAAATCGCCGCAGCTCTGGCGGCCTGATAAAATAGTCCATGTTTTTCCATGATGTTATACCCCCCTCCTGGCAGCATTGCACTTTCCGGCACGCGTGGAAACGCTAAGGTTTCCACGCGATAAGTCGTTAATAAATTTGTTTCCCCCGTTAAAAATGCAGGGCTCATATTTCAATACTTAGGTATCTACAGGCTATGGTGTCGAGCCACTTCAGGCAGTTGCTTGTTTTACCGTGTTTGTTGTCGGTTTGCATCTGTCAGCCGCTTTTTGCGGAAACCGTCGAAGCCCGCCTTCCCACCGGCACTGTCGCCACAGCGGAATTCCGCGCCGGCAAGCCCGACCTGCCGGCCATCCTGCTGATTCACGGTTTCATGCAGACCCGGGATTTTCCCACCGTCAGCCGTCTGGCGGATGGCTTGGCGAATGCCGGCTACACCACGCTGTCACCCACGCTCTCTCTGGGCATATCGCGCCGCGCCAGCAGCCTGCCCTGCGAGGCCGTGCATCGCCATACCCTGGAGCAAGATGTGGCTGAAATCTCTTTTTGGGTGAACTGGCTGGCCCGGCGCAAACCCGGCTCCGTCGTCATTGTCGGCCATAGTTACGGCAGTTTGCAAAGCCTGATCTATGCGGTCGGCAAGCCCGCGCCGACGCTGCGCCGGGTGATCGCGCTCAGCCTGGTCGATGCGGAACGCCAATCCGATCCACGCACCGTCGCCGCCATGCTAAGCGACGCAAAGAAACGCATTGCGCGCGGCGAGACACAACTGGTGAGCTACCCGCTCGGGTACTGCAAACAATATATGAGCACGCCGCAGAGCTTTTTATCTTACGCCCGCTGGAATCGCCCGGACATCCTCCGGCTGTCGCGCCAAAGCAAGGTTCCCTTGGAAGTCATCATGGGGGGAAGCGACGATCGGATGGGCGAGGATTGGCCGGAAAAACTGCGCTCGGCCGGCAACAGCGTGCAGGTGATTGCCGGGGCCAACCACTTCTTTGACGCCGAGCACGAATTCGACATGCTGGATTTGACCGTCTCGCTGTTGAAATCGTCCGAGAAGAAAAATTAGCATGCCAGTCTTTTCTCGGCGTCTGTTCGGGCCGGTTTCCCTCGCTCGGCTTACCTTCTTCTTTCTGGCCGGCGTCGCGCTGCTGCTCGTCGTCACCAGCAGCGTGTTTTTCGCCAATATTTCCCGGATCGAGCAGAACTTCGCCGCGAATAACGAAAAATTCGCGCGCCAGGAGCTCACCGAAGCGCTGGCTTTGATGGAAAACCACATGCTGGCGGTGACGAAGGCTTTGGCCGCCTGGGACGAAACCCGGCAACAACTGGAAGACCCGGCTTACTACGCCTACTGGCGCAATTCGCGCGTCCTCTCATCCGGCGTGCTGCCGTCCACCACCGACGCGATCGAGCTGTACGATGTCCATGGCAGGACGCTCTCGAAAGAGACCCGCGAGGGCGAAGCCGCCATGCCGGCGCACATCGGCAATGACAATCTTCGCCTGGTGTTGGCGCGCGAAAATGGGCATGACCACTTCATCCTGTTTTTCCCGATTTTCAGCGACACCGCGCTGCAGCATCGCATCGGCTACGGCGGACTCAAGATCGACTTCAAGGCAGAGCTGCAAACATTGCGCCGCTTCCTCTACTTGGACATGGCAAGCGTGCGCCTCACATCAAACGAAGCGCAACCGTTGACGCTGGATCAGGCCGTTCGGCATATCGCTTTCATGACCCAGCCCAGTGCGGAAATCGCGGCGTTCAAATCACTCATCTACCGCGTCATGTATCAGGCCGCGGCGATTGTGCTCGCTGGCATGCTGCTGGCCTACTTCTTCATCGTGCTGCTGGTGGCCAAGCCCTTGCGCAGGTTGTCCGTTCATATTGATGCGATGCGCGCCGGCCGTGGCGGCCTGCTGTCCGAATCCTATCGCGGACCGGTGCCGGTGGCGGAACTGGAAAATGTGAGGATCTCCCTGAAC
>JAUXTZ010000244.1 GCA_030681095.1 Burkholderiales bacterium | reverse complement strand
TCAATTTGCCTTAAACCCGCCGCTCGATTAGAATGCGCGGCTGCTCGGAGAGGTGGATGAGCGGTTTAAGTCGCACGCCTGGAAAGCGTGTTTAGGATAATATCCTAACGCGGGTTCGAATCCCGCCCTCTCCGCCATTATTGCATTTAAGCCATTGATAAATAAGAATAATATTCAAGGCTTCAAAATCTAAGTAGCTTTCTAAGCATATCGGTCTTCCCGCCAACAAAAAGCCCAGCGCTAAGGCTGGGCTGTATGGGATCAAACGGAGTAGCGGGTCACTGGAGGGGAGCCATACGCATCACCGTTTCCCCAATTATTTTGCCGAAGTCTTTGCGCAGGATCGCGCCTTCCGCCTCGCTGACTTCGTTGTAGTCGAGAGCACGGACGACGCCAGCCAAAGCCGTAAGCTTTTCACCGATGCTTGTGGCCTCGCGCATCTGCCGCAGTAGATCGATCATTTTTGGGCTTTCCGGGGTCGAGGTTGTCACGCTGCCACCTCCGCAGATGTTTCCGTGCGGGCTATGTCGTAAGCAGCCGTTGAAAGACCATCAAGGCGTTTCTGCAGATCGTTCAACACGTCCGCCAGAAAAAATAACTGACCCTGTGCCCGCCCGACCGACTCCTTGTCGCCGTATTGGAACTGAAGAGCCCCATACATCAACTCAATGCCCGACTTCAATTTGCCGGCCTCCGTTTCAATTGCGGAGGCAATATCGTAGGCGCTTGCGAGGGGGGTTAAAATGGACTCAGCCATGATCGTTTCCTTTATAAACGGTTTTGGTCAGGGGTGGCCTTGTGCTCTAACACTTGGTCACCCCGCTATCCAACACAGGGTGTCGGATGCGTTCATCCTACGCCCCGCCACACGAAAAGAAAAGCCATCAGAATTTGTGTGTTGAGGTTTTTTCGGTATGGTCGAGGCCATCGCCTTATCACCATAAGGAATCGAATTGAGAACCCCCAAAAATCCCACGCCGGTAAGCGACGACGAACTGCGTCAGGAATACGAAAAAACCGCCTTATATCGCATGGGCATTCCGATGGAGCGCGCGTTCGATCGCCTGCCGTGGCTGCGCGGCATGATGGGGAGCGGCGCGGCGCGCAGGTCGCCGCAAAGCCCATCCACGAACAATCGCTCGCCGACCAGATCGCCACGGTCGAATGCGGCAAAAAATAAGCGCCCGCCAGAATCGCCGTAGCGGCGTTATCTCGGGGCGCCCCACACATTCCCCTGTTCCCGCACAAAAAAACCCGCCTCAGCGGGCGGGTGTGTGCACGGCATCGCCATCGGCGCCTAGGCAACCGGCTCCAGGTCGCCCGGCGTCAACCAGCTCAGATTAGCAACCCGTAATTTCACGCCGGCGCCCGATATGTGCCAGGCATTGCCAGCGCGCGTGAGTCGCAAAGTACCCGCTGCCACCTTGCGCCGCAAGTGCCGGCACGCGGCGGTATCACGCGGGATCAGGTCAAGGATTTCTGGATCAGATTTCATTTTTGGCGCTCCCATTCGTCCGAGTTCGTCCAGGTGCCAGTCGCGCGCAGCTCGGCGGCGATGCTTTCAACGGTTGCCCAGTGTAACGTGAGCAGGTGGCGCGCTTGCCTCTGTGCCCAGGTCATCGCCAGCCGCTGGTCGGTGGCGGCAAGGATGGCGCGCGATTGCTGGTGGTCTGGGTCATGAGCCCGAAGCTCCCCGCTCAATCGAATTCCGGCCGCGATGAGTTCCGACTGAGCGCCAGCCAGCAACATGACGGCGAAGTTCAACGCGGCATCGGCTGACGGCAGACCCGGCCAAACAAGCTGCGCGGCCTGAAGATAAATGCGGGCGACCTCATCTGGCGCTGGCGGCGGGTTGGTGATGCTGCTATCGCCAATCGGACTCAGCACACCAGCCCGGCCAGCCATGCCATCAGGCGATATGCTCGCATCGTGGCATGGCATCCCCAAGGCCTTGGCGGCGACGATGTGCCCCGCTTCGTGAAGGGCCACATCGCCGGCCTGTAGGGGCCATGAATGGATGGCGAAGAGCGCGCGCTTAAGGGTGTCGCGTGGCGGTGGTTCGATGGTGGGTTTCATTGCGAGTGCTCCATGTTTGGGTGAACCCGTCGCGCGTCAGCCGTCGCGCCCGGAGGGTTCTCGCAAGCCGTAAGACTCGCCCGGTGTGCTTGCGCACTTATTCCGGCCAGGAGGCCAGGAATTCTTTCTTACTTGATGCGGTGCCCCGAGCGGGAGAAACGCGAGCGCAAAGGAGGTTGCCCCGCGATGATTTCGTCATCGGCCCGATCTAGCTCTGACGCGGGCAGCGGTTCTATGCTCACCTCGCCAGCCGGTTCGACGTGGGCTTGCGGTGCGACCAGGTGCTGCCGTAGAACGTGCTCGGGGGGGATTGCTGGCAACCCGGCAAACCGCGTGTAGGCGGCGAGCTGCACCAACATCGGCACGCAATCGTCGACCACTTTTTTTTCCTGCGCGGTAGCACGGTGGCGCCAGTACGCGCGGCGGGCGACCTCGGCGTCATCCCACGCGATGCCAGCGGCGCGGTCGGCCTCGACGGCGGCTTGGCGGGTGCGGGTTATGTCACTCGGGTTGTCGCCAGTACGCGCGGCGGCCAAAGCATCCAGAGAGCGGCAAAGTGTCGCCTCGGTGCTCTTGAAGGCCTTCACGGTGCCGACGTACACGCGCGCCAGCGCGTCCAGATCATCGCGGGCGAACATTAAGCGCCCCCTCGGATGGCCGTGCGGCCAAGGCCGACAACGCCGGTGTCGGCACGCACACCGAAGAGGCTGCCATCGCGCGAGAGATCGTCCGACTTGGGCTCGATGCGCGCGGGGTATTTGGAACCCGCCAAACGAAGCAAACCGATAACTGGCGCAATGTCCGGGCTGGGCTGCAAATACCACCTGCCAACGGCCAACCAAGGCGATGCGACAACCTCCAGATCGAGGCCGGCGTCCTTCACGATGCGCCGCGCCGCCGCTTCGAGCCGGCCTTCGACGGTCAGCACGGCGGCGTCGAAGTTCGACTTTTCGCCGAAGGGGTCAGGCAGGCTGCGCAGCATCCCCATCGCAACGCCAAGATTCGATTCATCCAGGGCGGCGGCCAGCACGTTGCCATGCCCTGCAGCAAACATCAGCTCGCCATCGGCTAGGGCTGGGTTTGACTCGATCAAGCCATATACCAGCCGGGCTTCCCGCCGCGCGGCCGCGCCGCCGAAATTTGCGAACGCCCCGGCGACAAGGCTAATATCGTCCGTGAGCAGCACTTGGCGTGATACCAGGACATCGCGGCCATAGGTTTTCAGTTGCGCGCTCAGACCGCCTGATGAGGCCAGCACTGACTCCACGAACTCGCCCAGCTCGTTTACCAGAGCCAGGCTGGAATCGATGGCCACCATCGGAAACATGCGCGGCACGAAGCTGGTCACGTCGAGCCGGGTGCACAGCTGCTCATGCTGCATGTTCGCCGCCATCCGGACAAACGCCGCCGTGCGCAGTACGTCAGCCAGCGCACTGCCAAAATCCGACCGCGAAAACCCAGCGGACGGGCCGCGCCCGGCAGCGCCAGGGGAGCGGGTTTGCGTGGCAACATCGGCGCAAAATTTGGCCATCTCGGCAATCAGATTCCCGCCGCCTGCGGCCAGCGCGCCGGCCTCGGGATGCACGATTGGGTCGGCGGCGGTCAGCAGGCCAGCGCGGATCATCAGGGCGTCGCGGCGGGCTTGGATGAAGTCTTTCGGGTTCATGTTTTGTCTTTCGTGGTTTGGATGATGCCATCTTCCCCAGGCTGCCGAGACAAGGGCAGCGAATCCTTGTCCCGCTTGATGAAGCGATACAGGTTCTTTTTACTTGAGGTGGTCGGGGCGCCCGACAGCGCGGCAGCCAGCAGTCGATGCTCGACGTCATCGAAAGTGCTCACGTCGCCGGTGCGGTAGTAACGCGCCAGCTTGCCGCTGGTGAACCGCTTCACTCGCATCGACAACTCGCCGGCCAGATCCCAGTCGGAAATGTCGCGCGCGCCGCGCAGGGCCTCGCCAGCGGCGATCAACTCGATATTGCGACGGCGCATCCTCCCGGCATGGTTCAGGCCAAGCGCAGCCTCCAGCGGCACGCCGCGCCCCCACTTGCGCAGGCCGGATGCGAGCCACTCCAAGGCAACCGAATCAGGCGGCTGGCCGGCTGCGATGCTCTCGGCAATTTCGAAAGCATCGCGGCTCACGCGCCCCCGCCCCCTTCCGTTTCGTGAATAGCGCGCATGGCAACATCCAGGGCGTCGGCGGCTTCTTCCGGATCCACAACATCCCATGCGGCGTCCGACAACTCGCTTAGGGTTTTCTCCCACGCCTCGGGCGGCGCTGCGCGCAGTTCGTCGGCGCGCTCGATGAGCAGCGCGCGAAACGTCTCCGCGTGGGCATCACCATCGGCGTTCCATCGCTCCAGGTGGGCAATCTCCATTTGTGCCTCGTGCAACGCGGCCTCAGCGGCCTCGGCGCGATCCTCGGCACGCGCCAGGTTCTCGCGCAGCTCCAGCGCATCCGTCACAGCTTGGCGCAGCACGCGCGAGCGCAGCCGCCCCGGGCTGGTGTTGCGCAACACGTCCTGAATGGCGCGGTGCACATCCAGCCGGCCGTCCATCGCATTGATCGTCACTTTCCCCTGCTTGATCCAGGTTGAGACGGTCTGTTTCGATATGCCGAGAATCCGGGCAAATTCAGACGGCCGCACACGGACGGCGAGCAGTTCCTTGTGGTTCAGCAGGAAACCCAGCTCCGGCTGGGGTGTGGTGTCAGTTTGGGCTTGGTTCGTCATAAGGTCATGGCCTGTGTTGCCTGTGCGCCGAAGCCGCACCCTAGAAATACAACGACCCTCGCATTACCCGCAGGGGATGAGGCGGGGGAGTACCTTTGAGGTGTCGGGTCGATACCATCCGTGAGGTAGACCATGCCGGCCGCTGCCTCAGCTGCGGCGCGGGTCAGGCCGCCGTCGTACTCCATTATGGCGGCGCGTTCGACCATGGCTTCCAGCTTGTCGGCGGGAAACGCGGGAAACAGCGGGAAACAGGGGTGTTTCCCGAGAAAACCGCCCACAAACCCGCATGGATACTCTCTCTCTCTCTCTTGGGAAACAAAGGAAACAGCATTAACCCTCTTTCCGGGTTCGGCGCGGTTTAAACCGGAATCCGGGGGCGCGGGGGTCGGGGTGTCATCGGTGGAAAAATTCAGGGGTAAATCACACGCGCACCCGCCCCCCCCTCCAAAACCTGTTTCCCGTGTTTCCCGGTGGGTAAAATCGCCCGGAATCCCGCATGGATAAAGGGTTTCAGCGGGAAACAGGGGTGTTTCCCGAAGGGGTTTTGAGGGTTTCCCATGTTTCCCATGTTTCCCGGCGATGGTGTCGGCGGCGGTCAGGATGGCGTCCAGGTCAAGCATCTGCGGCCGCCTCTCCGGCGCATTGCGCCACGTCGAGCAGGTCGAACACGCCTATCTCAGTCACATAGCACTGACGGCGCCCCATCCCGCCTGGCAGCTTTTCACGGCGGTACGGGCGCACTTCCGTCTTGCCGGCGCGCACCCAATTACCCGGCTGAAGCATCTTCTTGTCGAGCAGCACTTGCCCGGCGCGCGCTGGATCCATGCCCCTGAATATTTCCTTCCAGCCCTCCGGCGTGATGTAGAACCGCTGGTCATCGCGGAAGCCAACTGTTTGATCCTTGCCCGGCGCGTGGGTGTCATCGCCGCGGCTCATGTGTATGAATCGGCCTGACCAGCCCTTCCCGATAAAGTCGCGGAAGCGCTCATAAATCCGCCGCTCTTCGAGGTTTTCAGAACCGCCCCGATGGTTGATCCACGCTTGCACGCATTTCCGGATGCCGGCGGTAGACTCGCCGGGTTCCCATCCGGTCAGGCCCCACTTGGTCGCATATTCGCCGGCCACCGCTAGCAGGGCAAAGCGGCGCACGGCGCGCTTGACCTGACTCTCTGAATCGGCCGGCATCAGTTTGAGCGCAACGCTGGCCACCTCGCCGGGCAGATCGCGGCGGATTTCATCAAGGTGCTGAGAGACGTGTTCCAGCCAGGCGATGCCGACGGCGCCGTGGTACTTGTCGCAGACGGTGCGCATGTTTTCTGCGAAGGAGCGGGCATCCTTGTGCTCGTGCAGCTTTTCGAACAGCCCGTACCCGGCGCCGGCATCGGCCGGGATATCCAGCTGGCGAACCTCCATCCCAGGGTCAGGCTTGAGACCGGCCGCCTCCATGTAATGCACCAGCGCATATTCGCCGGTAGACAGCCAAAGCAGCAGCCAGGTCAAACGCTCACGCAGAACGGCGGTGTCCCTCATCCTGCCCTTGCCGCTGCCGTTGGCGAGCATCATCACGGTCTGGCCGATTTCCTTTTCCACGGCCTCTCTTATTTCGTCCAGGCACAGCAGGCGATGGTTGTGTTTGGCCGCCGTGCCTTCGATTGCATTGCCCGTATTCCGCCAGGTCTGCATGGTCGTAGCAGGCAAACCGTTGAATGAACTGGCGGCGATCTCCGCCGTGGTTTTGCCCATGCTCGATGACCCGAACAGGTGGAGGCCGCCCGATTCACCGATGCCGGAGAACGGCAGAATTGAAGCTGCCAGGGCCGCGCACACGCTCAGGGTTAGCCTGGAATTGCCAGCACACAAACGCCCGACGTGTTCGCGCCACTCATCGGCTGTTCCAGATTCGCAGTCACCAACGCCGGCGCGGTCTCGCCCTTGATAAATGACCGGCTCGGCAGCCGTGCCGATGGTGCGGTGTGGCATCACAAAGACGTTACCGAACCATCCAGTCGTTTCAACGCCACGGGCGCGTGCGGCATCGTCGCTGTTCATCAGCAGAAATTGCGCCAGCTCGCCGCGCCGCTTGGGGTGAATGCGCAAGCCGGCATCGGCCATGGCTTTGTGCCAAGCGCCATCCTGCCCGCCGATTTCAGAATCCAGCAGCGTGACTTCCCGAACATTGCCGTCCCGGTCGCTGATTTCGACGATGAACCGCCAGCCCAAGCCATCGAAGCCGCGTATCCGCCACTTCACGAGAATTCGCGCGCAGACCCACACAGCGGGCAGATAGACCGTGCCTTCCTTGGTTGAACGGCTACCGATGTACCAGAGGCCATGGTCATCGACAATGAATCCGGCTTCCTTCGTTGGATCAGCCTTGGCCGTCGCAGGCGCGGCCTCTGGAGCGTTTTTTTCTTCGGGTATGGGGGTAGGCTTGGGCTTGGATTTTTTACCGCGCTGGCGGCCTTTCTCGAAAGCCTTGTGCTCTGGCATGGCGGCCGGGGTTGATTCGATTTCATCGGTCATTGCCGGCCCTCCGCACATACATGGCCACAAGGCCGCGGTCGAGTCCGGCGGCTGCCTGGTCGAGGTCGATCACGGCGATGCTGGCCGGGTCGGCATCCATCACGGCGAGAATGATTTCGTACAGCCAGGTATCGACCGGACTCAGTTCGGCCAGGCGGCAGAATATGGCGACGGTCAACCCGGCGCAGAAACAGAAGTCGAGGTCGGACGGGTCGATTGAAGGCGGCGCAATGACGTAGGCGCCCGCCACGGTCAACCCCCAATCGGGCAGAACCGACACATGCCCGAACGGCCCCGGCACGGGAATGCGGCCGCGTCGACGAAGGTCGAACAGGGCGCGGGCTTTAGGTGGCAGGCGCATGATCGCTGGCCTCAAGGTGGGCTGCAAGGTAGGCTGCAAACGCCTGCTCGGTCGCGTCCCGTGCAGCAGCATCGGCGCCGGTCAGGGCCGCTTCACACTGGTCGCACACATAGAACCTTGACCAGGCCAGGTGCGGCATCATGGCGATCATGTCGAACCAATACCGCTGGTGCGTAACCTCGCCACCACAGCATGGACAAACCATCGCAATGCGCGTTTTCTGAGGTGCTTCGTTTGGGTGGCTCACGGTGCGCCGCCAATCAGGCGCATGACCAACAGAAATGCAATCGCAACGGCGGCGCCCGACGTGACGCTGGCCGCTACCAGCAAACCAGCAAGACGTGTAATATGTGAATCGAAGTGTTTTACCAAGCCCGCTGGCACGCGGGCTTTTTCATTTCGTAGTGGGGTCACGGCTTGCGGCGGAAACACGCGGCGGGGCGATTCCACAGGATCCCCGGCCAAGCTGGCGGCGACTGGCCAGCGGTGCGCGGCCAGGGTCTTTCTCGTGTGGCGGTTCATAGTGGGCCGCCCTTGGATGCGCTGTTGACGCGGCCAGGGCGTCCGGGGTTTTTGGCGGGCAGGGGTTTGAAGTTTTCAGCCGCGCCAGTTTCCATGCGCTGCTGCCATTCCTTGGCGGCGTCCAGGCTGATATAGGGGCGTGATGCGATCCGGTAGGTTTTGGGCCCGAGTCCGGCCCGCTCCAGTTCGTGCAGCCGGCCCCGGCTGACGTGGAACATGGCGCAGAATTCCGTGATGGTGAAAGCAAGTTTTTCTTGCATGTGAAAATCCTTGGTTGATTAAAGAAGGACTCACAGTGCCAATTCAGCGGTTGCAGGTTTAGGGGGAACGTGGGACTAATTTTTAACGCGCTGATATAAAACGAAAAAAACCCGCGTTAAGCGGGCTTTTATATGGTTTGGCTGCTTCAGTAAAATTTTCCTGAAGCAGCTTTCGCCTGGCTATGTGGCGGTCTTTGCTTTCATCGCCAACACGTTATCGGCTGGCTTTTGAACCGTGTCGCAGTGCCTCTGCCAGTCCTGCATCATCCTGATGCGTTTCTCAAAAAGATTGCCGCGCCGGTAAGCCGCCTCGGTCTTGTTGCCGACCGAGTGGGCGAGCGCCATCTCTGCCATTTCGTGCGGGTAGGCGGTCTGCTCGGCTGCCCAATCGCGGAAGGTAGAACGAAAGCCGTGAACAGTAAGATCGCCGCGCCCCATGCGTTTCAACAGGGACAGCATCGCCATGTTGGACAGCGGCTTGCCCGGCTTGAGTCCAGGAAAAACAAATTCGCCGCCCAGCGGTTGCAGTTCCTTCAATATCTCAATGGCGCGTTCGCACAGCGGGACAAGGTGTTCTTTTTCCGCCTTCATGCGCTCGGCCGGTACCGCCCAAGTCTTGCTGGGTAGGTCGATCTCATCCCAGCGCGCGCCGATAACCTCCCCGGTGCGGGCGGCGGTCTGAATGGTGAATTCCAGCGCCATCGCGCCCATGCCGCCCTGCTTGCGCAGGTTGTCCATAAACGCGCCCATTTCCGCATAAGGCAGGGCGGGGTGGTGTTCAACCTTTTTGACCTTGCTTCGCTTCGCCAGCAGGTTGTCCAGGTGGTCGCGCCAGCGGGCCGGGTTCTCTCCGGCGCGGTATCCACTCACGGTCGCCCATCCGAGAATGGACTCGATGCGGCTGCGAAGCCGGGTTGCTGTTTCGGTTTTGGTTGCCCATATCGGCTGCAAAATCCTCATCACCAGCGCGGTGTCCACGTCCGCCACGGGCAACTTGCCGATGGTGGGTGATGCGTAGGTGCTGATTGTGTTCGTCCACTGTTCGGCGTGTTTGGCGTTTTTCCAGCCGGGTTTTTTGGCGTCAATGTAGGCAGTCGCACATTGATCGAACGTCATCACCCGCGCTTGCTCTGCCATTGCCGTCTGGCGCATTTCGTGTTTGCTGTCGATAGGGTCGATGCCATCCAGCAGCATCTCGCGGGCCTTGCGTGCGCGCTTGCGGGCTTCCATGAGGGTGATGGTGTGGCACGCGCCCAAACCGAGTGATCGCAGCTTATAATTGCGCTTGTAGCGAAACAGCCAGGACTTTGTGTTCCACTTGCTGACCTGAAGATATAGGCCCAGGCCGTCCGGGTACATTCCGGGTTTGTCGGCAGCAAGCACAAATTCAGGGGTCAGTATTTCTATCTGTTTAGCCATTTTTACTCTCCGCCACACTCGTTGGAAATTCTTAGTGGAGTGCTTAGAAAGATACTTAGTCGGGCCTAAATCGTATTTCCCGGGTATCTCTAAAAAAACCGGGTATGCTTAGGGGATTCGAACTATTTCTAAGTCACCCTCTAAGCATACACAGAAATGAAAAGCGGTGAATAGCTGTGAAAATGTTTACCTGTAACGTATTGAAATTATTAATTAAATAGGCGTTTGTGAAAAGCCGTGAAAAACGGCAAAACGGACGCCCTCTCCGCCACACACAAATCGACCTCGCGCCATACATGCCGAAATATGCCTACCACGGCAGGCTGTCCGTGGTTGTACCCATCAAGAACGAACAGGACAACGTCGAGCCGTTGGTGCGCGAAATCGCTACCGCATTGTCTGGCAACACCACGTTCGAAATCATCTACATCAACGATGGCAGCACCGATGCCTCACAGGCACGTCTTGAAACCCTGAAAACCGAATTTTCGATGCTGCGCGTGATCCGCCATCGCGAACCCTGCGGGCAAAGCCGGGCAGTCACGACAGGGGTGAATGCCGCGCGGTATGAGTGGATCGCCACGCTCGACGGCGACGGACAAAATGATCCCGCCGATATTCCTGCGCTACTGGCCAAACTGTCCGACCCGACACAACCGGAAAACCTGGAGTTGCTGGCGGGATGGCGGGCCAGGCGCAACGACACCTTCCTGCGGCGTCTGTCGTCGAAAGTCGCCAACGCGGTGCGTTCCCGCATGCTGAAGGACAATACGCCAGACACCGGCTGCGGACTGAAGGTGTTTGCCCGCGAGACCTTTCTGGCTTTGCCCAACTTCGATCACGTGCACCGTTTTCTTCCGGCATTGGTGATGCGCAACGGCGGCGCGGTGGTGTCGGTTCCGGTCCACCATCGCGCGCGTGAACGCGGCACTTCAAAATACGGCGTACACAACCGGCTGTGGGTCGGTATCGTCGATCTGTTCGGCGTGGCCTGGCTGCAGCGGCGGGTGCGCCTGCCGGTGATCGAGCAAGACTCCGACCTGTAAATGAAAGCGCGCGTCATCCTGAAAGGCCTGGCGCTGATGCTGAGCCTGGCGTTACTGGGCTATCTGTTCAAGTCCAGCGATCTGGGTAACAGCGTCAA